>JAUJLY010000368.1 GCA_030447145.1 Thermomicrobiales bacterium | reverse complement strand
GGTGGAGGGTGTAGCGAAGGGCTCGCTGCCGCTTTTCGCCTTGCAGGCTCAGCCAAGGGGTCGCTGCCGCACGTCTGAGGCGGCACAGCCGCCAAGAAGCGTAAGCGAGCCCATGGTCGAGGTGGCAGCACCGCCGAGAAGCGTAAGCGAGCCCTTTTTACGCCCAAGGCCTCACCCCTGTGACGCGCCGCGGCAATGCGGTCCCTCGTGACCTGTCAGGAGGACATGGCTGCATTGGTGGACGCGAACAGACGGCATGGACGGCAAGTCCTCCGCTACACGCGCTACTCTCTGAAAACGGTTCTAATCGGACAATTCTGACTGTTGAACGTCGCGCCATACGAGGATCATGGCGATGGTTCCTGATCGACCGCCTGGACATGCACACCGAGGAGCGCGGCACTCCCCACCATCGCAACCGCCATACCGGCGAGGCCGGCGAGATAGCGCCTATAGAGCGTCCCATACACGGTTTCGGTTACTGGCCACATGAGTGCGACCGTGCCAGTCCCCATGTCGCGCCAGAGATGGGAGACGGCACCGATGGCAATGCCGAGCCAGATATCTGCGCGCCGGCGATCGAGAAAACCCATGCAGGCGAGCAGGATCACTACGGCGATGGAGTGGGAGCCGCTCCTGGTTGAGCCCTCAAGCGCATTCACATAGTCCATCATCTGGAGGACGTGACCCAGATCCAGGACTACTCCGCCCAACAGCATGGACCAGAGCGGAATTGGTAACCGGAGTGCCCGCACGCCGATCCCTGCGACAACAGCGGTCAACAGGTGGCCCAGCTCGTCGTACACACCATGCACCGGGAGTGCCTTATCCGCCGGCTCAAGAATCCGTATTGCGACGATGGCCAGCAGGCACACGGCGATGGCTGCAAGGTATGCCAGGGACCTGAAGAGTGGTGATTTCGGGAGCGTCATCATAGCAGTAAGAGTAGCGGCAGTTCGGGCGGTTGTCCCGTCTGCCAGGGGATTCAACAACGGCACCACTCCGCGGCGGGGTTGCAACGACGGCCCGTTGAGCCCGTCATCGCATATTGACGCCAGGCGCCACTTGCTCAATACGGAAACAGTGACCGCCACCCAAGCCCTACCGGCTGGCCTCATGCTCAAGAAGAGTGGCATCGCTCGAAGGCCGGGAGTACGCGCCGCTAAATGATGGATCGGCGTCCGGCTTGTCTACCTGATGGGTCCAGGCCGCAGCGTGTTCAACTCGTACTACGTCACTCCCCGAGGAGAGCTCTGCCCGGGCACTTTCTACCATCAGGTGTGCGTGGCGCACGAACGGCTCACGGCGTCCGGGTGGCACCATCGCGGCAATCCTCCCAAGGGTGGCGGCGAGGTGTGCCCCTAACGTGGCGTCTCTCGCGCCGTATTGCCGGATTTGCGAGAAGGCAACATCGACCAGGTGGGCGAACGATGGACCGATGAGAGCGACTCGGACGTCACCGTCGCCTCCTGTACGCACGTGCGAGGGGCGTTGACGCCGGCCCAGCTGAACCAGTGCCTCGCTCAGGCGGTCGATGCAGAGCATCGCTGTCGTCGGATCATTGATCCCCGGTGACAAGGCCTTTATCGCAATATCAGAGATTTGCCTGATTCCCAACTCGACATCCGACTGAAGCGTTCGTTCTGGCCCTATGAGAAATGCCGAGCGCACCTTCTCTTCCATTTCCTGGTCTACGCTCGTCTTTGGCCAGACCGTGGCCAGGACCGATCCAGGGAGCACGTAGTCGCCCGGGATCCGCTCGACGTGCACGGTCAGCGTCTGTTCCTCCGAGAGGTCGAAGAGCGTGTCGCCGTCGACTGCCTGGAAATATCCTCCTATCTCAGCCACGATAACGGTAGCCGAGGATCGTGGCAGCGCGGAGGAAGGGTAGGATTCGCCCGGCTCCCCGATATCCTCGGGAAAGAGGTGGCGTATCAGGGCAAGAGTGTCATTAGAGGCCCGTTCAATGATCGTGGAAGCCTGGATAGAACGAGCGGCGTGATGAATGAAGTAGATCAGTAGCGTGACGCTGACGAGTGCCAGGGCAATGGCTCCGGTCGTCGCGATGACAGGGACGAACCCTTCGCTGCCTTGCTCAGGCGACAGCACCGATCGCAGCACAAGGAGGGAATAGGTAAACGTCGCGATGAAGAACCCGAGGACTATCTGGTTGCCCCTGTCGGCGCGGAACGTGCGGAGCACAAGGGGTGAGAACTGACTGGAGGCGAGCTGGAGGGCAACGATCGTGATTGAAAAGACCACGCCAGTGACAGTGATCGTGGTGCCTGCGATGGTGGAGAGCACCGCCCGGATACCTTCGGGACCGCCTCCGAAGAGCCACCAGGGAAGATCCGACCGCTGATCGAATCGAAGCGTCCTGTCGAGGCGCACCAGCACCACGGCGAGCGCAACCACCAGCAGTGTGGTGACTGCCGGGATAAACCAGAAGCTTTCTCGCAGGACCAGCCGCCACGAACCCACACGAGCGTCCACGAATGTCTTCTCCCACACGTACAAATTCTTAGGAACAAGTCACCGTGGAAAGGTATCCCGGTTGTGCTGGTTACCCCCGTTGCACACCGCGTGCCCCAAGGGGATTTAGATCTCCAAGGATTTGGGCCAAAGAGTGGAGCGGGAGGGATGCAAGCGCGGGAACGACCATATTCAGGTCTCGGATCGCCGGGGTGTGAAAGCCTTTTATTGATCCGACGACAGGATGCGTTCGGCGATCTCCCCTATGTCCGCCCCGGTAATATCCGGCTGAGCACCGTCGGGGTCGAGGACCTGGCCCGGTCTGGCCACGAAGGCGCCGGCACATCCCGCGTGCAGTGCCCCGGCGATGTCCCAGGAATGTGCAGCGACGAGTCTTATCTCACCGACAGCCACGCCAAGTCGCTCGGCTGCCATGCGGTAGGGCTCCGAAGCCGGCTTGAGGCGGTGGACGCTATCGGCGGAGAGCATCTGCTCCATGAACTCGTGGAGACCGGCGTTGGCCAGTTGCGCCTCGCTCACTTCAAGGGTCGAGTTCGTCAGGGTCGCCAGGCGAAACCCGGATGAGCGGAGATGCTCGAGCGCCGCCCTGACCTCAGGATGCGGCGGCAACTGGCGCATCCCGTCGCGCAGTGCAGCCAGGTCCTGGTCATCCGGTGAGACCCCGTGCCGCTTTGCAACCATTTTCAGTGCACTTATCCCGATTGCGCCGAAATTACTGTATGCACCGGTGATGGTGGAGACGAAGGCGGATTGAAGCATCTGCCCGAACCACTCGCGCCTGACAGACGCGTCGTTGAACATCCGGGCGAAGATTGGATCGAGCGCACCCACATCGAGCAGGGTCTCATTGACGTCGAAGACGATGACTCGTTTCATTCTTGCTCCTTGTGGCTGCAAAAGTGTTCCTAAACTTCGAGCGCCGATGGTTTACGGCTCGGTTCCGGTTGCCTTGGGTGTGTCGGGATGCTCGCCCCATTCCTTCCATGACCCCGTGTAGAGCG
>JAUJLY010000367.1 GCA_030447145.1 Thermomicrobiales bacterium | reverse complement strand
GGCGTGGCCAGCTCCGGTGTCACCAACGGCGTCGCCTCCACCGGCGAAGCTTCTCCAGCCGCACCCGCAGGAGTTGCAGGAGTTGCCGCCACTCCCGCCGTGCCTTCCGGCAGGATCACCGTCACCGCGGTCGGTGACGCGGCTCCCCCGACAGCCGCGGTCGCGACAATCGTCGCCTCGTCCGCTTCGGTCGGAGCTTCAGTGGCTACCGTCTCCTCGACCACCGTCGCCTCAGCGTCCTCTTCGTCTTCTCCACCGCAGCTCACCAGCACCAGCGCTGAGAGCCCCAGCCCGGCCACGGTGAACGCACGACGATGTCGCTCCAGCATATCCGCAAACGTCTGCACGTCGTCTCATCCTTCCCCTAGGGATTCCCCGCCGTATCATTCAGGTATCGAGTTCTCCGGCGTACCCTCTATGGCCGCCGTCGAACCTTTATGTAGCAGGGGAGGCAATCGGCGTTGCAGCCGGTGACGAAACTGGCGTCGCACCCACCGGTGAAGCCATCGGTGTTTCCCGGCTGAATGGAAGCCCAGCGTCAACCGGGCTGGCACTTGGCGTTGCATCATCCAAGGTACCCGCTGGGACATCTGGCGTTGCAGCCACATCGCTGATCACGACCGTCGCAGCAGGACTCACCTCAACGGCCGCCACCGGAGATGCGCCTGCAGCCCCAACCTCAGGAGTTGCGGATTCTGTCGGCGTGCCTTCCGGCAAGACAATCGTCGCACCTACTGGTGATGCCGCAGGCGAACCGAGACCCCCGACTGCGGCAGTGGCGACAGCCGTCGCCTCGTCCACTTCGGTCGGAGCTTCAGTGGCCACCGTCTCCTCGACAGAGGTTGTCGGCTCCTCAACGACATCCGCGGCTTCCTCTTCGTCTTCCCCACCGCAGCTCACCAGCACCAGCGCTGAGAGCCCCAGCCCGGCCACGGTGAACGCGCGACGATGTCGCTCCAAAGTGTCTGAGAGGTTCTGCATGTTGTCTCTTCCTTCCCCAGGGGACTATCCCAAATAACAGCGTGTATTGGACACGGCTTCAGACCAGCATCGAATGTGAGGACTTCAACCTGCGATCGGGCATGCGTTGTTTTACATTACCGACCTTGAGTATCTCACGCAAGGATACCCCCCACGAGGGGGTAAACGCACCCCAATGTCTCCCAATCGCAGGATTAGCTCCCGAAGGCAGCTCCAGGTAAGGACAAACTCTCTTCAACAAGCACATGAAGTATCGGATACTGACGTCGGCCTGACACGCGTGGAGCGGGACCGTTCCCCTGCGCAGTCGCATGGCGACCCCATATCATGAAACGAAAGGACTTCCATCTATGGCGACCATTCTTCCGGAGTCGTCGGCCTACCCGGGTGAGCTTTCTGTCGCGGTCGATGCTGCGCGCAAAGCCGCGGATGTCATCAACCGGTTCTACAGTGAACGCACCGCCGAGACCTACACCAAGGGCGACGGATCGCCGGTAACCGACGCTGACCTGGCGGCAGACACTCTTCTCCGGGAGATCATTAGCGGGGCCTTTCCTGACGACGCGTTCCTCACCGAGGAAGGAGCGCAAAACCTCGAACGCCGCGAGCACGACCGTGTCTGGATCATCGATCCCATCGACGGGACAGCCCAATTCATTGCTGGCACCAGCCGGTTCGATGTTCTGATCGCGCTTGCCGTCGGAGGCCGACCAGTTGTCGCGGTTGCGATCCAGCCGACAACGGGCCTCATGCACGCCGCAGTAAGCGGTGAAGGCGCCTGGAGGCTCACTCCGGACCGCTGTGAGCCTTTCCGGCTCGAACCCCTCCCCGATCTGCCGCGCGTCGTCAGCTCGAAATGGTACCGGGGGCATGATGGACGAGAGCAAATCCTCCACATCGCGAAGGAGATCGGCGCCAACGAGCCTCCAATCCTCGACGTTGGGTTCCAACCGCGCGCGTTCGATCCCACCCAGCGTACTTATGACGCCTTTATCGGATTGTGGCACCCGCCCGGCGAGTCGGCCGCCAACGAATGGGACATTGCCGCGTCCGACCTCATTGTCAATGAGGCCGGTGGCCGTGTTACCGATCTCTGGGGTCGCGATTTCATCTACAACAAGCGCAACACGCATATCAGTGGCGGGTTGCTCGTAAGTGCGAGTGGTGATCTCCACGAGGCTCTGCATCAGGCGCTTGAATCACACCTTCCATCGCCTGCACCGGCCCTCGACCCCGCCGATGACCTCGAAGGGGCAGGTCGCTAAAGCAACACACTGCCACGAGATCGAGAACCTGCTCGACTGTGGTGTGTCGCCAGAGAGCCGCATGCCATGTACCAGACCAGCCATCGCGCGCCCTCCACGTAGGACCCCTGCGACTTCGCCTACTCTTTCAGGGCAGAGGCGGCATCCTTGTCCATAACGACTTCCAGGCGCGCTCCTGCAAGCTGGAGCCACGACCCCGGGACGTCGGACGTCATGGGCCCTGTCAGCGTCTCGCGGACGATCTCCGATTTTGACTGCCCTGACACGATCATCAGGATCCGTTTCGCACCGAGGATCGTCCCCAACCCCATCGTTATCGCCTGCGCGGGAATCTCCGCACCTTCGTAGTAGGCTGCGTTCTGGTCCCGGGACTCCTGGGTGAGATCGATCACCCGTGTCCGTGTGTCAGGACCGGATCCCGGCTCATTGAAGGCAATGTGCCCGTTGGGGCCCAGACCGACCACAGCGAGTTCGAGCCCGCCTGCTTCGACGATCTCCCGCTCGTACTGTTCGGCGGCGGCATGCGGATCAGCAGTGGTGGTCGGGATGAAGTGGACATTCTCGGCCGGGATATCCCCGGGCTCGAGAAACTCTTGGATCAGGAGCTTCGTCAGGCTTGCTTCATCCTCAGGAGTCTGGCCGAGATAGTCGTCCAGGCAAAAGATTTGGACCCGGGAGAAATCCGCGTCGCCCCTGTGAATCCGATCCACAAGCTCCTGGTACATGCCGGAGGGCGTCGAGCCGGTTGGCACCGTGATCGCACCATCTGGATGAGCCTGAATTGCCTGGACCACCACATCGGCGGCCCGGCAACTCATCGCCTCATAGTCGCGCACCACGGTCAGCGTTGGAGTGCCCCTTGCGCCGACCACCGATCCCTGATTCTCCGCGTCCATCGCCTGCCCTGTCCCCTCGTCGACCACCGTCATGTTCTCCCTAGCCGGAACGTCGCCCAACTTCCGCTATGGTACGCCAGATATCTCTTCCCCGGGGCCTCATCGTGCACACTTCCCGGAGAGGACCGGCAATCAATAACGACGGTGGGACCGGTGCAGGACAGGGACAGGGAACACAGATGCATTTCGGGGACGTTGCCAGGGAAGTCGACCAATGGGTACAGGAGGGCGCTGTCCGTGGGGCCTCCATCGCCGTGGAGCATCACGGAGTGCTGGTCGCGACGCACCAGGCCGGTGAGGCACGACCAGGGGCACCAGTAACCGGGGAGACGCTCTTCGCCCTTGCCTCCGTTTCCAAGCCGTTTACCGCCGCGGCG
>JAUJLY010000042.1 GCA_030447145.1 Thermomicrobiales bacterium | reverse complement strand
GAAGCACTCCCCAGGACGCATAGGCCAGGAAGCCGTAGGTGGTGCCTAGGCGCACTTCACGTGCAGCGGCATCACGCTGAACCACTCCGGCGTGCGAGCGAGAAACGGGTACCGATCCCAATACAAGGTTCCTTGATGGAAGTCACGGCGCGATGACGGGCGATCGCGCTTAGCGCATTGTACGGTGGGAGCGTGACCAATGCGTCGTTATGCCGTAACCAACCCGCGCTGTCGGACCCTCCCCCTGGCCTCCAAACTCGACGACTATTGTGCGAGAATGCCTGATATGGAAACTGCACCGCCAGGAGGACAGGCCGAGGTGAGCACACGGCGTGCTGAACAACTGTCGCACGTATGGCCGACCGGGACGCACCGCAATAATCGGGGCGAACTGGTGATCGGGGGGGTCTCGGTGGCCGAGATCGCTGCCGAGCATGGCACGCCGGTCTACGCCTACGATGAAGTGACGCTTCGGGAGAGCATGCGCCGGTATCGCGACGCCTTCACACGTGAGCTTCCTGGTTGCCGGGTGGTGTATGCGGGAAAAGCGTTTCTGTCGACTCGCTTTGTCCGTGTGCTGGTTGAGGAAGACCTGGGGCTTGACGTGGTCTCTGGCGGCGAACTTTTCGTCGCCCTCAGGGGTGGCATGCCTCCCAGTCGCATCTCCCTCCACGGCAATAACAAGAGCCGCGATGAGATCCAGATGGCAATTGAGGCCGGGATCGGAAAATTAATCGTCGATAACTTCGACGAAATTGAGATGCTGGCGGAACTCTGCGCCGGACGTGAGACCTCGATGACAGTGCTCCTGCGGGTTAATCCGGGTGTCGACGTACATACGCACAAGAAGATCAGTACCGGCATGGCGGACTCCAAGTTCGGTCTGCCGATTGTCGACGGCCAGGCGGCCAGGGCTGTTGCCCAACTGGCGGCAACGCCGGGCGTGCATCTTGCTGGGTATCACGCACACGTTGGCTCCCAATTGTTCGATGCGGAGGCGTCCCTTGATGCGATTGGCGAACTGCTCGATTTTTCGGCGTCAATGCGTTCCGAATATGGTGTCGAGCTGGAGCAGCTGTCACCAGGAGGAGGCTTCGGCATCCCGTACCTGGATGGGGATAAGCCGCCCGTACCGGAACGCTGGGCCGAGATGATCGCGAACGCGGTCAGGGTCGGCTGTAACGACCGGGGTCTGCCAATTCCTGTGGTGGTGATCGAACCAGGACGGGCAATCGCAGGTCCCGCCGGTGTGGCGATCTACCGGGTCGGCTCCCGCAAAGAACTGCCAGGCGTGCGGACATACATTTCCGTCGATGGTGGGATGGCTGACAACATACGTCCCTCACTTTACGACGCTGCCTATACAGCCGCTCTCGCCAATCGCGCCGGCGGGGAGGACCGGGAAACCGTGACGATCGCGGGGAAATACTGCGAATCCGGTGACATTCTTATCGAGAATGTGAGCTTGCCACGGCTCCAGCGAGATGACCTGCTCGCCATTCCAGCGGCGGGCGCCTATTGCTTGGCCATGGCGAGCAATTACAATATGTCCCTTCGACCGGCAGTAGTGATGGTCAGCAACGGCGAAACGCATCTCATGCGACACCGGGAGAGGCTCGACGACCTGATTCGACTGGACGTGCTGTCCAGCATCTGAAAGATCGTTCGTGCAACGGGAGATTCGCGTTTGAGCGAGTATCGAAACCGGTCCAATCGAGGATCCCGGGACGACGAGCCGCCGTTCGACGCCCTCGCGGTTGACGAAGAGTCCGCGCTGGAAGAGACGCCGCTCGATGAGCGTCTTGCTGCCCTCAGCGGTCTCGGCAACGGAGATGACGCTCTCGAGGGTCTGGATGACCTCGCGGGCGATCTCGTCGACGTGGACGATGAGGAGTTGGCCGATCTCCGGAACACTGTGTCCGCGGATGCTATCGCTGAGAGCGATCTCGCAGGTGTCAGCCTCGACGATCCTGTCCGCATGTACCTGCGGGAGATCGGTCGGGTGCCACTCCTGTCCGCCGGGCGCGAGGTCGAGCTCTCCACAGCGATGGACCTTGGCGAATACATTGGCAAGGTCAGGTCCCATCTTTCCGACGTAAGTGGTGTGGAGCCGTCAGCGACCGAGATCGGCATGACCGTCTGGTTTGCGTTCAAGGCAGGATGGCCGCTGGCCCGGGACCTTTGGCAAGAACTCGAGCCGGACAACCCGCCCGGGTCCTTCCAGCAGGTGTTTGAACGAGTGCTGCCGATCACCGGGGTAGACGGAGCCGCGATCAAAACGGTCTGTACCAGGTACGGGATTTCGGCAGCCACGCTGGAAGAGCAACTTCGCCTGAGAACGGTCGAGTGGGGATTGCTCCATGAATCCATTCAGGGAATCGTTTCACCCAACGGTCCATGGCCGGACGATGGGGCAATCCGCGCGCTGTGGGAGCGCCGGGCGTTACGGCAGGCGCGTCGCTGGCGAGAGTTGGAGCAGGCTGGTCGTCAGGCAAAGGTGGCTCTGACCGAGGCGAACCTTCGGCTGGTCGTCTCCGTCGCCAAGAAATACATGGGCCGCGGCCTCGGCATGCTCGATCTGATCCAGGAGGGCAACCTCGGCCTGATCCGGGCGGTCGAAAAGTTTCAGCATCACAAGGGATTCAAGTTCAGCACCTATGCCATGTGGTGGATCCGCCAATCTATCACAAGGGCCATTGCGGACCAGGCACGCACGATCCGGATCCCGGTGCATATGATCGAGACGATCAACAAGATCATGCGCACGAGCCGGCAGATGCAGCAGGAGCTGGGCCGGGAGCCGACGCATGAGGAGCTGGGCAAGGCACTCGAGCTGCCCCCGGAACGAATCCGCGAGATTCTCAAGCTGAGCCAGGATCCGGTGAGCCTCGAGATGCCGATCGGCGAGGAGGAAGACAGCACGCTCGGCGACTTTATCGAGGACGAGAAGTTGCCGGCCCCAGCCGTTGCAGCGGGACGCCAGTTGCTGCGCGAGCAGGTAGAGGAAGTGCTGCACACCTTGTCGGACCGGGAACGGGAAGTCCTCTACATGCGGTACGGCCTGGACGATGGACGAAGTCGCACTCTGGAGGACGTAGGCAAGCATATCGGGGTCACGCGAGAGCGAATCCGGCAGATTGAGGCGAAGGCGCTCCGGAAGCTCCGTCATCCGAGCCGCGCGAACATCCTGCGAGATTACCTGGACGAATAGCCTCAGGAATAGGGTCCGATATACCGGTGAACCCCTTGCGCGGAAAATGCGACGGGTTCATTCGGCGTATCCTGTATAGGTACAATCAATGATGATTCTAAGCGAGGATAGTAGATGCCATTAGTCGATACAGCACGAATCTTTGTTCAGTCGGGCAAGGGAGGCAACGGCTCCACTCATTTCCGCCGTGAGAAGTACGTGCCCAAGGGCGGACCGGACGGCGGAGACGGGGGGCGCGGCGGTGACGTGATCCTTCGGGTCAAGGACAATCTGAACACGCTCCTGCCATTTATCTACGTTAACAAGTACGTTGGCAAGGATGGGGGAGCGGGCACCGGGCAGAAGAAGTTCGGCAAGGCAGGAGCTTCGGTCTACGTTGACGTTCCGCCGGGCACAGTTGTGTTCCTGGACGAAACCGATGAGCAGATCGCCGATCTCACTGAGCCTGGTGAGGAATTCCTGATTGCCCGCGGTGGCAAGGGGGGCCTCGGCAACGTCCACTTCAAGTCCTCAACACGCCAGGCGCCGCGCATCGCCGAATTGGGCGAGCCAGGCGAGGAGTATTGGCTGAGGCTGGAACTCCGCTTGATCGCGGATGTGGGTCTGATCGGCTTGCCCAATGCCGGCAAGTCGACGCTGCTGGCCTCATCCACCCGCGCCAGGCCGAAGATCGCCGATTACCCCTTCACGACCTTGCAGCCGAATCTTGGCGTAGTAGAGGTCGGAGGGCAGGGCGGGGATACCTTTGTGATCGCTGATATCCCGGGGCTCATTGAAGGAGCTGCGGCCGGACATGGCCTCGGTCACGAATTCCTCCGGCACGTACGGCGCACGAAGTTACTCGTCCACGTGCTCGATGCATCCGGCGGCCTTGAGGGACGCGATCCCCTGGAGGATTTTCGGAAGATCAACGCCGAGCTCTTCGAGTTTGACCCGGAGATGGCAAGGAAGCCAATGATCGTCGCGCTCAACAAGGTTGACCTGGTTGAGGCGCGCGAGAATTTGCCACGACTTCAGCAGGTGCTCGGTGATGAGGGCCACTCGGTCTTCGCGATTTCGGCCGCCACCGGTGAGGGCGTCACGGAGCTTCAACGTGAGATGTCATCCCGTCTGCGAGAAATCCGCGAGGCCGAGGCTGAAGAGAAGCGGCTCCAGGAAGAGAAGCCCAAGCGCCGCGTCTACACGATTGGTGATGTCGATGAGCGAGCATGGGATATCACACGGGTCGAACAGGATCGCTTCCTGGTCACCGGTGTTGGGATCGAGCGCTTCACCAAGATGACCAATTTCGACCAGTGGGAATCCGTAGAGCGGTTCCAGCGCGTTCTGGACCGGGCGGGTATCTCCGACGAGCTCAACAAAATGGGCATTGAGGAGGGTGACACCGTCCAGATCGGTGATTTCGAGATGACCTGGGGCGACGAGGGTGAGGACAATCCCTGGCTTGCCAGGGAAGACGAACGCCTGGCGAAGTTGCTCGCGGACGAAGGGGATGACGAAGCCTAGGTGTCGTTGGCTGGAGGGCATATCCTGCGAACTACGGTTACGGGATGTCGTCCTCAACCTCGATGACCCCTGATTGTTCGGTGCGGTAAATGCCCCGGTATTCATCTGGAAGGAGTGCGGCAACCCGCTGCATCATGTAGTCCGTCGCGTTCGCGGCGCCGGTCCGTTTGCCATCAATCTCACCCGGGATTACAAACGGATCACCAAACACGACGCGAACGCCCTTGTGCCCGGGATCTGGGATAGAGGCGCGGTCACGTTGCTGCTTGATACCGTTGAAGGGGAGGCGCTCTGTCCCGGTAATGGCAGTTGGAACGATCTTGACGCCACCACGTAGCGCAAGAAGACCGGCGCCCGGAAGCACCCGCTCGATTTTCATCGCCGTGGAGCGCGTTCCCTCGGGGAACATTCCGAGTGCAATGTCCTGCTGCAGCGTGGCCTGCGCGCGCTTGATAGCAGGGCGGTCCATCTTTCCACGATTGATTGGAAAAGCGCCAACCCACTTCAGGATGCCGCCGATGACCGGGACTCTCATCAACTCGATCTTGGCCATGTAGTGGAGCGGGCGGGGACAGGCAATGCTGATGAGGATCGGATCAAGGTTATGCAGGTGGTTCGAGACGATGATGCACCCGTCACGTCTCGGGACGTTTCCCGCGCCCCGTACATCGAGCCGCACCAGGATCTTGCAGAGTCCATATAGCGTAGGCCGGAGGATGCGGAACGTCAGCATCGACATCGTGCCCTTGCGAAGATCCGTCCGCTGCTCATCTCGCGACGTCATGCGGCTTCTCCCCAGCGTTCACGGACCAGTCGCTCGATCGAAAGCACGATCTCGTCGACGGACTGTCCATCGGTGACGATCCGGACGGCATCATCAGCCGCGCGCAGAGGTGCCGTTGCCCGGCTCGAATCCTTGTCATCGCGTTCGCGGAGGTCTTCCATGACGGAGAGAACGTCTGTGTCGACACCCTGCTTGCGCAGGTCTTGATAGCGTCGCCGGGCGCGTTCTTCGACACTGGCGTCCAGATAGATCTTCGTGCCGGCCTTTGGGGTGACAATGGTTCCAATATCCCGTCCCACCATCACGACCTCCGAGCCATCCGCAATATTCCGTTGGACGGGCAGCAGTGCATCACGTACCGCAGGATAGGCTGCCACCCGCGAGACGTTCGCGTCCACTGCCGGGGAGCGAATCTCCCAGGTAACATCCTCTCCATCCAGGATCACATCGGCCAGTCGGTCATCCTCGACCGAAGCGGGCCTCAAATCAATATGCGAATCGATCGCAAGCTGGGCCAGGGCGGTATCGTCGGCGAGATCAGTATCCCCCCGGAGCGCGGCGAGTGTCACAGCGCGATAGAGTGCACCAGTATCAAACAGCATGATCCCGAGCTGGTCCGCCAGGCATCGGGCAACGGTCGATTTACCGGCCGCCGCCGGGCCGTCGATTGCGATGACCCTTCGGTGGTCGTGATCCGTCATGATCCCTCCCGGGTGATGTTCGACTGTTGGTCCGGCGTGGGTCCCCAGGGCGCCCGTCCGGCGAGGAAGATCGTCGGTCTCCGCGTCGCTCCTGTGGCCGGCCATCGCCCCACCCTGGCCGCCGGCCACTCTCCTGCCGGGTAGATTCACCACCTTGGCGCCTTGGCCCCGTGCCTCCCTCGCGAGGCGGGGGAGAGGATCGCTTGGTGTTGCCTTGCTGCGGCGTATGCTGGAAGCCACCAACAGGCAAGAGCTGTTGCGGGCGTCGCGCGTTCATCTTTTCGGCTTCCTCGGCGGGTAGGCCGAGTGCCTCGTAGAGTTGCGAAAGCTCACCGGGCGTCAAATCCCGCCATGCACCGGGAGGAATCCCGGTGAGCGTCAGTGGACCGATGCGAACACGGCGAAGCTTGACCACTTCGATATTGACGGCGTCCATAATCTGCCGGACGACGTGGTACTTCCCCTCATGCAGGACGATTTTGACAATGACCCCTTCAGGGCCCTCGCGTAGGAGCCGACATTCATCTGGGACGATCGTGCGGCCCTGGATCTCGATGCCATCCCGGATCCGCTGGAGCTGTCGATCGTTCGGCTTCTTGCCAGTGATGACGTGGTATTCCTTCGCCAGTCCGTATTTGGGATGCATGATCCGGTTGGCAACATCGCCTTCGTTGGTCAGCAAAAGGAGGCCCTGCGTC
The DNA here is from genome assembly GCA_030447145.1 of Thermomicrobiales bacterium. Taxonomy (GTDB): domain Bacteria; phylum Chloroflexota; class Chloroflexia; order Thermomicrobiales; family UBA6265; genus UBA6265. The sequence goes on along the minus strand of JAUJLY010000042.1, from coordinate 5,432 downwards.
TCGCGGTCAAGGCGTCCCACCGGATAGACACGCTCCTGCACGTCAATGAGATCCATCACCGTCCAGCGCTGCTTCTCGTCACTCACGGTGGTGATGAAACCGCTTGGTTTGTTCAGGACGATGAACCGCGGCTTCTGTCGACGGACCGGCTTGCCGTCGACACGAATCTCGTCCCTTGTCGGGTGGACCCGTGTGCCAAGCTCCGTGACCGTCTTGCCGTTCACCTGTACCCTGCCGGCTGTAATGAGTCCCTCTGATGCTCGACGGGAGGCTACTCCACGTGCCGCGAGAACGCGTTGTAGCCGTTCTCCTGTGTTTTCCTGGTTCTGGTTTTCGGATGATTCCTGCTTGGCGCGTGGTGTCATTGTCAGGCTGCGATTCTCGTAGAGGAGGACCAGGCGGCGGGTTCTCCGGCCTGGAAGATCGGGATCGACCCAACTCTGTCCTCGCCATAATAGAGGTAAAGGGCTCCGGAGCGAACCCCGGGCTCTGCAGGCGTCCCAACCTGCAGCTGATATCCAAGTGGGACAGCATCGCCAGTGGGAATTGGAATAGCTGGTGGGTCCTGGAACTGGAGATTCCACACCGCCAGTTCCTCGGAAAGGCCGGGCAGGACGCCATCGGCATTGGGTGCCGTCCAGGTAAATGATGCGTCCATCGCGCTCATGATCGTATCAGCGTCGGTCCAGCGGGCGTCCGGGGTATCGGCATTGCCGGTCGTATACGTGTGCTCCGCACCAATGATCGTGATGAGCACCACGTTTGTCCCACCGTTGACCTCGCGCGCCAGGACCACGTTTCCTCCTGCCATGAGCGTCGTACCGGTCTTGACGCCGACGACAGCGGATTGACCAAGACGATTGTTGGTCGTGCTCTTCTCATAGACGCGAGCTTCCGGACCGACCGAGACAAAGCGGTACGCAGGCTCTCTCACAATGCTGCGCAGGGTTTCATTCTTCATCAGCTCCCGGGTCAGAATCGTGACATCATAGGCAGAGGAGTAACTGTTCGGCGTGTCGATACCGTCCGGGACGGTAAAGCGGCTGTCCTTTAGCCCGAGCGTGGCGGCGTATGCGTTCATCTCCTTGATGAACGCTTCTGTGGCGATACGGGTATCTTCGCTGCCACTCAACTTGCTGCCCACATGACGGGCAAGGGCCCGGGCGGCGTCGTTGCCCGAGGGAATCAGGAGCCCGTAGAGCAGCAGCCGAACGGTAAGGGTGTCGCCCGCTACGAGCGCCATATTCGAGTACTCATCGACATTGACCAAATCCGATTCCTGAATGAGTACCTGCTCATCCAGGCCGACGGTATTGACCACCACCAATGCCGTGGCAATCTTGACGATACTTCCCACTTGGAGATGGGCGTAGGGGTCCTTCGCATAGAGCTCCACGCCCGACGTCATATCCACCACATAGACGCTCTTGGCCGTCACCTCCGGCGGCGAGATTGCCATCGTGACGCCCGGACGCGTTGCGAGTCCGGGAGCCGCCAACGCCGTCGACACCAGCAGTGCAAAGGCGAGAAGGACGGGAAACAGGCAACGCACTGCCGGGAGTCGTAATGATGGAACAGTCAAGGGCATGAAACGCGTCTCTTTCGGTTTCTCGTCCGGGCAGGAGTGGAACGGACTGGCACACGGAGACCCTGCTGTTTGAATCGTATGAATTCCAGCACGGTTCCGCTGGCTTCAGTATATGAGCCACGTACACTGCCGGGCCACCCGAATCAACCGCCTCGTCCGTGGGGTGCGGTAAACTTCGGGGTAGGCTCTGAGTGGTGACCAGTGACGTACTTTCCGGCAGGCAGGGCCAAAACGAAATTTCCCAAGGATGCCGTGTTGAGACCCACCTCGATCGAACCGGTACGAATCGCCGCTGTGGGCGATCTCCATATTCGTACCCATATCCCCGAAGAACTCCAGGAGGACCTGATCGCGTTGAATGATCGGGTTGATCTCATTGTGGTCGCCGGGGATATAACCGATGGTGGGCGGATACCTGAGGTGGAGCTTGCCGCGGAGATGTTTTCACCCATCCGCGTGCCGATGGTGGCAGTGCTCGGCAACCACGATCGGCGAGGGCTGCGGCGAACAGTGATGCGCCGCGTTCTGGGCGCGTCAGGGCTGCAACTGCTCGATGGAGATGCCGTGCTGCTCCAGCTGGCCGATGGTCGTCGTGTTGGGGTGGCGGGCATCAGTGGTACCGGTGGTGGATTTTATCTTGACGAGGCTGACGCGGTGATTGGTGGTCGCCTCCGGCAGGCAATTGCCATCAAGGCACGTCGCGAGGCTGCACGCCTGGAGCAGGCGCTGGAGACGCTCGAGGCGGGCTGCCCGGATGTCACCATTGCGCTGACCCACTTTGCGCCGACAGTCACGACGCTCGGCGAGGAGCCGCCGCTGAAGTACTGGATGCTGGGCAACTCACTTCTGGGGCGTACCATCGACGGACACCCTGTTGATCTCGTCGTGCACGGCCATGCGCATATCGGGAACGAAGTGGGGGCAACGCCCGGCGAGACCCCGGTGCGGAATGTTGCCCTGCCAGTGACGGGTGGCATCGTGATTCTTGAGGTTGGACCGGGTCAGCAGGTACGTTCAGTGGGCGGTAGGCGCGCGCCCTCGACCTCGCACGATCTCCCCAGGGTCTCGGGTGCCAATATGATAGATGTACTCCGCATCATCTGAAATTTTAGGCACCGCACGATCTACGCTTTTCCATATCGCATTCACCGTGGGGTAGCCGCAGTCTGATGCCATCCGTTTCACGACCAAAGACGCGTATCCGCCTCGATGTGCTCTCCAACCCATACGGTCCTACCGAGCAAGTCTTCGATGCGATAGCGTCTGATGATCCTGGTGCTGTTGCTGATTCCGAGCTGGCGGACCGGCTGCGCGAACAACTCAGTCTGCTCGCCGGTGTTCCGGCGTCCTGGGTCGTACTCGCGAACGGCATCGACGATCTTCATTCAATGATCGCCCGGTGGCGCTCAGAGCAAGGTCCACTGGTTGTCTTCCCTCCCAGTGACCCCGATCTGGAGACCTGGATCGAGCAATACGGCGCGCAGGTTGAACGCGTACCCCGCCTCGCCGGATTTCGGCTCCCGATCGAGCCCAACGATTCTGGTCTTCCCAAGGGAGCGACCGCGATCGTGATGTCGCCGAATGATCCCTCCGGGACGATCATTACGGTGCAGGATGTCGTGAGACTGGTGCGCCAGTGCTCCGCCGTGGTGATCGATGAACGCCACGCGGCGTACAGCTCAAGATCAATTCTCCCCCTGGCACGGGAATTCGAGACATTGATTGTGGTACAGACGATGGAGACATTCGCCGGGCTATCGTCCTTGCCACTGGCCTGGGCCGTGGCGCCTCCAAAAATGGCGGCCGAGATCGCACGTCGCGGAAGGCCCTCGGGTGTTGGTCGCCTGTCACTCCTTGCGGCGCTGGTCACACTGGAGGATTACACTGGGATCATGCGAACCGTGCAGTGGGTAATGAACGAGAAGAGCCGCCTCTTCCGCCAGCTTCGGAAGCTGAACATGATCAGCCCTCCGTACCCGTCGTGGGGGAATTTCCTGCTGTGCCGGTTCGAGCGAGGATCATCGGCCTTCTTTGTGCCCCGGTTGGCCGAGCGTGGGATCGATGTCTACCGTCCCCCTCACCCCAACCTGCGGAATCATGTGCGCATTAGCGCCGTCTCCGCGGACGCGACCAATGCCCTGAAGCAGGCACTCATCGACATCGCGCTCGAGTTGTAGGGCTGCGCGGCATTCTATCCCTCGATCGCTTTCTTCTGCGCGACGAAGATCTCTTCGAGTCCTGAGGAGGCAAGATCCAGCATCACCTGGAGGATGGCCGGGGAGAAGGGGTTTTTCTCCGCGGTGCCCTGGAGTTCCACGAACGCGTTCTCATCCGTCATAACGATGTTGGCGTCCACATCAGCCCTTGAGTCCTCATTGTAGTCAAGATCTAACAGGGGAACGCCCTTCACGACTCCCACGCTGATGGCACCAACGGCCGATTTAAGCGGATAGCGTCGCAGGCGCTTCTCATCCATCAGGCGGCGGCAAGCCAGGGCAAGGGCAACATAGCCACCAGTGATCGCCGCGCAGCGTGTGCCTCCGTCGGCCCGGATGACATCGCAGTCGAGGATAATCTGCCGCTCACCAAGGGCCTCCATATCCGTGACCGCACGCAGGGAGCGGCCAATCAGGCGCTGGATCTCAACAGTCCTGCCTCCCTGCTTGCCCTTCACCGCTTCGCGTTGCGTGCGCTCCTGCGTCGCTCGGGGGAGAAGAGCATACTCCGCAGTCACCCAGCCCTTGCCGGTACCTTTCATCCACCGGGGCACGTTGTCTTCGACAGTAGCGGCGCAGAGCACGTGGGTGTCGCCAATCTTGATGTAGGCCGAACCTTCGGCGTGCGGCAGTGCATTCGGTGCGATTGAGAGCGGCCGGAGGCCATCGGTAGCGCGGCCGTAGGATCTCCGCATCGGGATGGTAATCGTCATGGAGATTCCTGGTCCTTGGTACGGGGTACCTGCCCCTGTTGTTGGGTACGACGATAGATATCGCGAACGCGGCTCATACGGATACCGAGCTCGCGCTCAAGCCCACGGTCGGTCGGTTCGTAGTACCGCCGCCCCTGGATGTTCTCCGGGACATTGACCTGGCCGACGATGCCCCCCTCGAAGTCGTGCGCGTACTTGTATCCCTTGCCGGACCCCTCGCTTTTCATGAACCGGGTGGGGGCGTTGCGGAGGTGTATTGGAACGGGATCGTTGCGACTCTCCGCGACATCCCTCTGGACGGCCCCATAGGCCTTGTAGACGGCGTTGCTCTTCGGGGCCAGCGCCAGATAGACGGTGAGCTCCGCCAGCGCCAGCGCACCCTCCGGCATCCCAAGGAAGTGGACTGCTTGCTGGGCTGCCATGGCGAGTTCCAGCGCAGCAGGGTCGGCCAGGCCAATATCCTCGGAGGCAAACCTCACCAGCCTGCGGGCGACATAGAGGGGATCGTCGCCACGTTCGAGCATACGTGCAAGCCAGTAGAGGGCGGCATCGGCATCGGAGCCACGAATGGTCTTGTGCAACGCGGAGATGGTGTCGTAGTGGTCATCCCCGCCCTTATCATACGTTGCGGCGCGGCGCTGAGCTGCCTCGCGCACGAGTTCGACAGTGATCTGCCGATCCTCTCCTACGCCGGTGGCGGCGAATTCCAGTGTATTCAGCGCAAACCGGGCATCTCCGTTGGCCATGTTTGCGAGCAGTTCCAGGCCATCGTCAGTGATCGTCAGGTCATCATTGCCCAGGCCCCGCTCCGTGTCCGCCAATGCCCGGCGGAGGATGGCCATGACGTCTTCGTTGGCATGGTCGCGGAGCGTGTGAACGAGGGAGCGGGTGAGCAGTGGGGCCTGGACTGCAAAC
>JAUJLY010000041.1 GCA_030447145.1 Thermomicrobiales bacterium | reverse complement strand
AGTAGAAGACCCACACCTGGCTGGCGAACGGAACCGCCAGGACCTCATCCCCGTAGCTGACCTGTCCGAGCGTTCCTTCCGGGATCTCCGCGAGCCCTGGCACCTTGTCCGTAAGCGGCACGAACATGTTTGCCTCGGCATACGGCCGGAAGTAGCCCTCGCCGGCGCGAGTCGTGATGATATCCGGGCCCTGCCCGCCCTGCATGGCGGTGGAGACTTTGGTGCCGAACTCCGTGGCGTCGCTGACCTCGACGTCGACCTCAAGGCCCGGCCAAGTCTCTTGCAGGTCTTCCGCGGCTGCCTGCCACACGAGGACATCATCCTCACGCCAGGACCAGATGGTGACGGTTACCGGCTCACGATCGGTGGTCGGGGTCGCCTGGATCGCGGCTGCGGCGCGACCACCGGTAGCTATGGAGACGGCGGCAGATGCCGATAGCCCGAGACCGACGGCCCTGGTAACGAACTGCCGTCGTGAGAGCTCGTTATTGTACAGCTGTGACAGAAGTTTCTGTATGTCGCTCATTACTGGCTCCTTTTAATATGAATGGTGTTTGGCAAAGGCAGAAGCTACGCACCGACTTTGGCACTGCTGCGGCTCTACCCAGCGGATGGTTGAATAAACCGCCTAATATCCCGGCATCACCTCCTGTCCTGGTGATCGTTACCTCCCGGGCGAGACGACAACGCAATACGCGGGAAGGGGTAGTTGTCCCGCCTAGCGCCCACCAACCACCTCAATGCCGATGTGCCAGGCAGCCTTGCCCCCAGTGAGCACGCTTCATAGTTAATGCCGTCGCCACCTTTGCACTACACCGTTGCTCGATGTCGTTATCGTCCCGGACCAGATCCTTAGCATAGTCAATCATGGACATATTGCTGTCAAGGCCCGGACAGGTCCACGCGATCCGACCCCGTTCACCGGCCATATTGGGTAGCGACTCTGACCACCGCCGGAAATTGGGAAAGAGAAGAGGGAGGAGCACTTCCTGACTCCTCCCTCCTCGCGTGAACTCTCCTTTGGTCTACCGACTCTTCGTTAGCTCAATGGCGGCAGGTAGTTCTTCGGGTCCTGCGTCACTCCGTCCTGCCGCACCATGAAGTGCAGGTGGGGCCCGGTCGAAAGACCTGTGCTGCCCACCGGGCCGATTACGTCACCCTGTGCGACCGTTTGCCCTACTGCAGCATATGGCTGGGAGGCCATGTGGCCGTACACGGAGTGGAGCCCGGAGCCATGGTCGATCTCGACGTAATACCCGAGACCGCAATCGCACCACCCCGAAGCCACCACGGTCCCACTCTCCGCCGCCTGGATCGGCGTCCCGGAAGGGGCCGCCAGATCGACGCCATCGTGGACCGAGCACCCAAAGGTGGGATTGTAGGTGTAGAACCCGAGCGAACTGCAGCCGTAGTCCTGAGTGAAGGTGAACCGGCTCAACGGCAGGATGAAGCCCGTGGCCGCATCCTCGGTAGCTGTTTCGCCTTCGGTATCGGTTTCTGCGGGTGCGGTCACGTCTCCAGCCTGTGCCGGTGCCTCAGTCGGCACCAGCAAATCGCCCCGCGCCCATCCACTCTGGCCACCGTCGGTAATCCGATACCATGCCACGCCTTCGGCATCGGCGACAGGACCATCGGTAACTGTTACCACTGATCCCTCAGGGAGGAATCCGGCCTGCTCCGACTCCTGCGTCGGCTCCTCCCGGATGTTGATACCGACGTCACTGCCGGCATCTACCATGGCGAAGTCGCCCTCGGTGAAGGTTCCGACCGTTTCAGGCGCGTCGATCGCGGCGGTTTCAGACGCTGGGACGGGAGTTTCAGCGGCCAACGTCGGGCTGGGTGCGGGGATCAGGAGCGAACCATCGACGTATCCGACCTGGCGATTCCAGAGAACCTGGTACCAGCCATTCTCAGGGCCACCCAGGATCTCGACCAACGCCTGATTAGGCGCAAAGCCAGACTGATCCGCATTCGCGCTGGCTCCCGCACGTAGGTTCACACCGCTGCCGTCATCGGTGCGGATTTCCGCCAATTCACCGGCCAAAAAGACGCCGTCCGTGGGATCTGCCGATGGAGGATCGAGCGTCGTTGGAATCGTGGTCGATGGCGCAGGCTGTGTTCCAGCCGTGCCTGGATCGATCAGGTAGAAGCCGGATACCCAGCCTTCCAGCCCATCGACGGCCACAGGCCACCAGCGGGTGCCCCGCTCGTCATAGACAGTGTCCAATTCATCGATCCGAAGCTCAACGATGGTGCCTTCCGAGAGTGAATCAACCTTGGCACTGTTGCTGTCCGGCTCAGCCCGCAGCACGAGCCCGTCACCATCAGCGGAGATCTCTGCTGTCATCGAGCCGGTGTACTCGTACGGCGTCCTGCTCGATGCCGAGGTCGTGGATGTTGTGCCTGCGGTGCCATCCGAAGGCGCAGGGTTACCGGGATCCATCAGGTAAAAGCCAGCAATCCATCCATCCTGGCCATTAAAGGAAACCGGCCACCAGCGAGTGACCCCATCGGGATCGTACACCGTGTCGACCATGTCCACGCGAAGCTCCACGATGGTCCGATCGGGCACCGTCGCCACCACCTCCGCGTCGTGTTCGGCCGTTGCACGGAGATTTGCCCCGTCGCCATCAGCCACCACACGTGCGGTCAGACCGATCAGCCCATCGGCCCCGCTGATATCAAACTGGTCGTCCGTGGAGACCACGGCTGTCGGCGTGACGACATCGTCGCCCGACGCCAGTGTTCCCGACACCGCGGGAAACATGGCGCTGACCGCCAGCGTTCCCGCGAGCGCGAACATGCGAAGACGTCCCTTGAAGGACGTATGTGTCGAAGCGGTGGTCACCGCGCCTTCCCTCCTGAAATGACCGAAACGAAAGCGGGACCGGGGCCGATGTACACAGACGAGAGAGACCGATTCATGCCGTGGGAACACCTCGATGTGCTGGCAAGAGACTTTTCCATCCAACACCATCGATCCATCCGGTTCCCCACGGACTCGCGCTCTCCGTTTGTGAACATCATGTGACTCACAGATCTCCACTCGCGCCGTAGTTCCGTACCGGCAGATTTCACTACTTCGGGCATGAGCGATGATCCCCTGCTGCCGGTTGTAAAGATCGTCCGGACACACTCAGCGTCGGGCCACCCCCTGTCATGCCGAAGGAGGGAAGATCAATGCCTGAATGGACGATAACACCCGCACAGGCAATGATCAACGTGTACGGACGCTTTGTTCGTCCGGAAGTGACAATTCTGCACGTTCACATCCTACGGACACCTCTCCAGCCTATGTGGAGAGAACCTGAACGGGATGCCGGACCAAGGCAAGGATCCACTCTGGTTATCAGCATGATTGATAGGGACATTGGGAACGCAGTCACTGGAGAGCAGGGAGCGAGGGGTGTACTGGTGGAACAGCACGATGGACTCAGGCGGCTCTGTCGATTCGGAAGTCACGATATATGCGCTCGCTACCGCTGGAAGCAATCCTGCTATACTTCGGCGCTGTTGATATGGCCGTGATGGCGGTCATTTTGCTGCGCTCCGGGCAAGATCGCTGCCGGAGCCACGGATTGGTCACGCACCATGTGAAGCCGCTTGCACGGCGGCGCATCCACGAAAGCTGGCACTTGGCATCCCGTGCAGCCACGTCATCGAGAAGAGAGAAGGGACGCGACAAGCGTGAAACTTACTACTGAACGGAAACCTGGAAGCCTTGTCGAACTGAACATCACCGCCGAGGACAAGGAGTTCCAGGAAGCGCTCGACAAGGCCATTTCCCGGCAGGCCCGTAACCTTCAAATTCCCGGTTTCCGCAAGGGCAAGGCACCGCGCCGGATGGTCGAGAGCTATTACGGTCGAGAAGCGTTCCTTCGGGATGCTGCCGAAGACGTAATGGATCGCCTCTACCGCGAGGCACTCGAGCAGGAAGATATCCGTCCAGTGGGCGAGCCGGACGTTGAAGTGGTTCAGTTGGAGCCGGTCAATTTCGTCGTAACTGTGCCGGTCTACCCGAGCTTCGAGCTCGGCGACTACACCGCCGTCCGCCAGGAGCCGATCGACGCCACGGTGACTGACGAGGACGTGGATGAAGTCCTGAAGCGCCTGCAGACCCAGCAGTCGTCGTGGGCCGAGGTAAGCGAGGAGCGTACGCCTCGCGAAGGCGACCAGATCACCATCGACTACTCGGTCAAGGAGGGCGATCAGGACTTCCAGGAGCCGGTGACCGATGCCGTCTGGATACTCGGCGAAACCAACCTGTTGCAGCAGCTTCGCGACAAGATCGAGGAGATGCATGTCGGTGGCACCGAGGAATTCGATCTTGTATTCGAGGAAGATGACGAGACGGCTGACCCGCAGATTCGCGGCAAGGAACTGAAGTACTCCGTCACCCTCAAGGGGCTGAAAGAGCGCCAGCTCAGCGAGATCGACGACGAGTTCGCCAGGACCGTCGCCGATGCGGAGTCGGTCGAGGACCTGAAGCAGCAGATTCGCGAGGACATCCATCAGGGCAAGACCAATGACGCCCGCAACGAGGTCCTCAATGCGATCGTCGACCAGATTGCCGAGCAGACGGATCTCGATCTCCCCGAGGCAATGATTGACGAGGAGGTCGAGCACCAGCTCGGTCATCGCAAGCAAGAGATGCAGCAGCAAGGCATGCAGTGGGAGCAAGTCCTGCGGATGTCCAACACGACCGAGGAGGCCGTGAAGGCTGACATGCGTCCGGACGCCGCCCGCCGCCTGCGCAACTCGATGCTCCTCCAGGAGATCGCAAAGCGCGAGAATATCGAGGTAAGCGAGCAGGACCTGGATGCGGAGATCGATCGGGTTGCCGGTGCAGACCTGAACCTGGATGTGGATGACGAGGAAGCCAAGGCTCGTGCCGCGCGGCTGCGCGAGGTCTACAACAGCGATTACTTCCGGAATGTCCTTCGCAACGACATGTTCGAGAAGAAGCTGACCGACCGCATCATAGAGATCGCGACCGAGGGCAGGGGCGCCGTCCTCAATGGCTGGACGGCGCCCGACCCTGCTTCCACCTCTGGTACGGACGAGACGGCTGAGCCTGCAAGCGAGACGCCTTCAAGTGCGGAGATCGCGGATGATGACGCGATGACCGCTGAAGCGTCCACCGCGAACGAAACCAACGACCAGTAATCGCGGGCTTTAACGCGGGAGATAATTCTGCAACGCACGAGCGTCTGCCGCATGGCGGACGCTCGTGCTTCCGTTTCCGGAGTCCGGAGTATTTCCTTTGAGCGTGAGCCGCACGCCGGATGACATCGCGAGATACATGTGGCTCCTCTCCCCCGGGGGGCAGGAGCTGCTCAAGCGCATCCGTGAGATGGCGGCCGAAGGCGGGAGTGACCTCAGGATCGCCGAGCAGCTCCGCGCCTCGTATCCCGCCGATCGGGTGGCCCTCGCGATGACCCAGCACGACCTTCGCCTGAAAGCGCGGGACAAGTTCGCACAGGCGGATCGCCTCTTCTTCACCCGGGCAGGGCTCGAGCAGGCAACATCGAACCGGATCGCGGCCCACCGTGCGGATCGCTTCGCCTCCACCGGTCGTATGATTGATCTCTGCTGTGGCGTCGGCGGCGACCTCATGGCGCTCGCGAGCTTGCCAGGCATCCATCACCTCGCGGCAGTCGACCTCGATCCCGTGCATCTGCTGCTTGCGGGAGCCAATGTTGCCGCCATTGCGCCCGAATGTGAGCCCAGGTTGATCCAGGCCAATGTTCGCCAGGTGGATCTTACTGCCTTCGAAGGCGTCTTCATCGATCCCGCCAGGAGGAGCACCAGCGGCCGGTTCGGCGGCATGGACAGCGAACCACCGCTCGAGTGGGCCCTGGGGTTAACCGATCACGTTCCCGCCGTCGGAATCAAGACCGCGCCCGGCATCCCTCACGATCTCGTGCCGCAGGGCTGGGAGATGGAGACTATCTCGCTTGGCCCCGATATCAAGGAGGCCGTACTCTGGTCGCCGGCGCTCGCGTCGGGACTAGCAACCGCCACCGTGATCGCTGGAGATGCCGTGCACCAACTACGTTCCATCCCCGGAGATGTAGTTCCGGTACGACGGCCCGAAGCGGGCCAGTGGCTGCTGGACCCCAACCCTGCCGTGACCCGCGCCGGCCTGGTCGAAAATCTCGCCCGGCTGCTCCATGCTGCCAAGATCGATGAGGAGATCGCCTTCCTTATTAGCGACTCGCTGGTTGAGACTCCATTTGCGCGGTCACTGCCGATCATCGACGCATTGCCATGGCATGAGAAGCGAATTCGTGAACGGGTCCGGGAGCTCGATGGTGGCCCCGTCGATGTTCGCCGGCGGGGGCTTGCCGGCGATGTGGAGGCGATTACCAGGCGATTGCGAGGCAAGGGCAACCGCCGTCTTGTCATCGCGATGACCCGTGTGCAGGATGAACCGTGGGCCGTGATCTGCGACATCGCATGAAACAATACCGTTGCGGTATGGTGTCCGTGCATCGTTGACGTGGCGTTCTCGACAACGGGCGGTATCATATTAATACGGCCCCCGTTCCGCACCACGCCGTCGCTCAATGCTTGAGTGGGACACTACAACAGAGAGATCAGGAAGAGAGTCGACGCCTCCATGGAATACCCGGACATCCACAATCTCGTGCCAATGGTGGTCGAGAGCACGAATCGCGGCGAGCGCGCGTTCGATATCTATTCGCGTCTCTTGAAGGACCGGATCATCTTTCTCGGTACCCCGGTCGAGAGCCAGATGGCGAATCTCATCATCGCCCAGTTGCTGTTCCTAGATCACGACGATCCTGAGGCAGACATCAGCATCTACATCAACTCCCCCGGCGGCGAGGTCTATTCCGGTCTCGCGATCTATGACACCATGCAGATGATCCGCCCGGACATCCGGACCTTCTGCGTCGGCATGGGCGCCAGCATGGCTGCCGTCCTCCTTGCCGGGGGTACCGCGGGCAAGCGCTTCGCGCTGCCGAACAGCCGCATCATGATCCACCAGGGCTCGGGCGGCTTCCGGGGCAATATCCCGGACCTTGAGGTTCAGGCCAAGGAGACCTTCTCCGTTATCAACAAGCTGACCGAGATTCTGGCGAAGCACTCAGGACAGCCGTTTGACAAGGTCAAGGCCGACACCCAGCGCGACTATTACATGACCGGTGAGGACGCGATGAACTACGGCCTGGTTGACCAGGTCCTGACCCCGGCCGCGATCGATCTCTCGAAGATCGGAAAGAATGGCTCCAACGAGGACTAACCGCGTCGAATCTTCGATCCTGTAACACCCGGTGCTTCTCCATCGGATACCCCCCTCTCCGGGTGCAACAGGATTCGTGACCACAGATGAGGTGGATACGTGCATTACCGGTGTTCATTCTGTAACAAGGGCCAGGAAGAGGTTCGCCGCCTGATTGCCGGGCCGAACCAGGTTTATATCTGCGACGAGTGTGTGCAGCTTTGTCGCGAGATCATCGAGGAAGAAGAGCCGTCGACGCCGAAAGTCGAGCCCGTGGCCACCAATATCCCGACACCCAAGGCCCTGTATGAGCACCTGAACAATTACATCGTTGGGCAGGACCGGGCGAAGAAGATCCTCTCCGTCGCGGTCTACAATCATTACAAGCGCATCAACGCGGGCGTCCAGGAGGCGGATGGCATCGAGCTGCAGAAGAGCAACGTCCTTCTCGTCGGTCCGACGGGTTCCGGGAAGACCTACCTGGCCCAGACCCTCGCGCGCATCCTCGATGTTCCCTTCTCGATCGCCGATGCCACGGCCCTGACCGAGGCCGGCTATGTCGGCGAGGATGTGGAGAATATCCTGCTTCGCCTGATCCAGAACGCCGGTGACGTTGCCCGCGCCCAGCGGGGCATCATCTACATCGACGAGATCGACAAGATCGCCCGCAAATCGGATAACCCGAGCATCACCCGCGATGTCTCCGGTGAAGGTGTGCAGCAGGCGCTCCTCAAGATCATCGAGGGCACCGTTGCCAATGTGCCCCCCCAGAGTGGCCGCAAGCACCCACATCAGGAATATATTCAGATCGATACCAAGAACATCCTCTTCATCTGCGGTGGTGCCTTCGAGGGGCTGGAGGAGATCGTCTCCAAACGCATCGGCAAGCAGAGCCTGATGGGCTTCGGCCACGAGGCCGAGGAAGCCGCCGCGAAGATTGACAATCCGCTGAGCCAAATGAATCATGACGACCTGATGAAGTACGGGCTGATTCCGGAATTCGTCGGCCGTCTCCCGGTCTCGGTTTCACTGGATCACCTCACGCGCAAGGAGCTGATGCAGATCCTCGTCGAGCCGAAGAATGCCGTGGTCAAGCAGTACCAGAAGTTCTTCGCCCTCGACGATGTTGAGCTCATGTTCACCGAGGATGCGCTCGAAGCCGCCGCTGCCCAGGCAGAGGCTCGCAAGACCGGCGCTCGCGGCCTCCGGACCACAATTGAGGAAGTCCTCCTCGAGGTCATGTACGAGATTCCGTCGCTCGCGAACGTCCGCAAGTGCATTGTGGATGCGAAGGTGATCACCAACCGCTCTCGACCGCTGCTGCTCTCGGTCAACGAACAACCGATTGAGTACGCGCAGACGGCGTAGTCCCCGATCTGCTCACACGCTACACCCGCGTTCTCCCTTTGGAGACGCGGGTGTTTTGATTCCTTCGCCTGCAGCTAGGCACGTTTCCCCTCTCCCTCAGGAAAATGGCGATACCGGTATGATGGCTGCGGTAAGCATGATGCGGATAAAGAGGTCCAGGGCTCACAAAGCACGACAATCTACAGGAGGCGCTCGATGAGCAATCACCACGACTCCGAAGAGACAAGCGTCCGTATCCAGATCCGGGGCCGCGTGCAGGGGGTCGGTTTCCGGCAGTCAGCACGCGAGCAGGCCCGCAACCTTGGCATTGAAGCAGCCGCCGTCAATCAATCGGACGGCTCCGTCATCGTGGAGACCAGCGGCCCGCGAGATGCAGTCGAGAAGCTCATCGATTGGACCAGAAAAGGTCCGGCCCTTGCCGACGTCGATGAGATTGAGGTGACGCCAGCCCCTGGCACACCACCGAAGGCGACGCCGTAGCGACACACGGCACTGGTCACGCGAAGCACGCGGCATTGGCCCAATCATCAGCGCCGGGTTCCGATCGGAACCCGGCGTTCGCCCGTCCTGACTGGAGAGCTCAGATGAATCCCGATCCTCTCGCCCGCCGTCGCTTTCTCGATTACTCCGTTCCGCCTATCGCCATCGGTTGCGCACCGCTTGGCGACATGCCTGATACGTTTGATTACTCCGTTCCGCCTGAAATCGCACAAGCAACGGTACGCGCCGCACTTGCCAGTCCACTGAAATGGCTGGATACCGCTGCATCCTACGGAGACGGTGAAAGCGAACGCAGGATCGGGCAGGTGCTCCGGGAGTTGGGAGGCTTGCCGGACGGTGCCTTTCTTGACACAAAGGTCGGTGTCAACCCCGACGGCGACTACAGTGCTGAAACCGTGAAACGCCGCTTCGCGCGAAGCCGGGCATTGCTCGATATGGAGCGGTTGGAGATGATCTTCCTCCATGACCCTGAAAAGGTCTCCTTCGAGGAGATCACGGCGCCGGACGGTCCCCTGGCTGTGCTTCAGGGCTACCGGGAGGAGGGCCTGATTGGACCCCTCGGTGTTGCCGGCGGCCCGATCGACCTCATGATACGCTACGTCGAGACCGGCATCTTCGACGCCGTCATCACTCATAATCGGTACACCTTGCTCGATCAAACGGCCGATCCACTACTCGACATTTGCCATGCAAGGGAAATCCCGATTCTCAACGCCGCCCCGTACGGAAGCGGCATACTGGCGAAGGGGCCATCCCTCTACCCGAGGTACGCCTATTCCCGGGCAACAGACGACATGCTCGACCGCGCGCGGCAGCTGGAAGCCATCTGCTCTCGTCACAATGTTCCGCTCGCTGCCGTGGCACTTCAGTTCTCGATGCGTGATCCCCGCGTTACCGCGACGATCGTCGGACTTTCCCGGCCCGAGCGTATCGAGCAGACGATCGATCTTGCGACAGAGGAAATCCCCGATGCATGCTGGGATGAAGTCCTGGAAGTAGCCACCGGCTAGCGCAATACCGGGTAAAGAGAGTACCCGGAGGCAACGGCCGCTGACCGTCCATTTTCATACTAAATGCGACGTCCGCTAGGGACCGAGACGCACGTTGAAGTGCTCCATCAGTTCGGGAAGGCGCTCAAGGTGCATCGTCAGCCCATACCATCCGGCAATCTGCGCCAACCCACCCATATCCGGTGGGCCTGCCGCCGAGAGCAAATCAGCCACTTCAACGAAGTACTGCTTGAAGCCGGGAGGCGACACGATCTCGAGAAACCTGGCTGGCACACTGGTCGCGTTCCAGAATGCATGGGGAAGACCCCGTGGCTTGACAACATAGGCGCCTACTCCCGCGGTGAAGACATCCTCCCCGGTTAAGACGCCGATCTCTCCTTCGAGCATGATGGACACTTCGTCTTCGTTCGCATGCGTGTGGGGCGGAGAGCCGAGTTGCCCTGGCAGCAGGACGTGCTCGACAAAGGCATAGGAGCCTGCTGTTTTCGCACCGAGCACCTTGAAGATTGCTTCCAGCCCCCCAAGCGATACGGACCTGCCGCTCTCCGGCGGCACAAAGAGCCCTTGATCCTCGAGAACCATGGTCTGCTCCCGCGTTCACGTTCACCAAATGCCTGCTGTGTCCCGGTCGCCGGAGTACAGCATCTAACCCTCGTTTTCTCGGTAGTATAGGGAGATTCCGGATCGTTGCCCTTGCGCGAATCGGGTGCGAGCGGTATAGTCTCAGGTATGAATACGATTGTGCGTGACACCACTGGCATCCATACGCAGACGATCACCTCGATGACTACCATTGAGATGATTATTTGCTGGCCTGCCGGGCCGGGTGTTTGCTGACGCACAACGTCGAGTCACAAACATGAAACCGGAACGGCAGGCGGGAGCAGCAGACAATGCTCCCGCCTCTTTGTGTGCATGCGCACCAACGACACGACAGGCTCACGGCGAGCAACGACGCTTCTCCGGGAACTGGGACACCGAGTGGGACAAGGGTCCGTCTCAACGTCCATACGTGCAGCGGCCACGGGCCGGCACATCAGCGCCTGGTGAGGAGAACGATCAATGCGAGTCCTGAAATTTGGAGGAACATCCGTCGGAAATGCCCGTCGCGTCCGCGAGTCTGCGCGAATTGCGCTGAATACTCCCGGCACCAACGTTATCGTTGTTTCCGCGAGTGGAGGTGTCACCAATCTGCTCCTTGATGCTGCCCGTGCCGCAGCCCGTCTCGACCATGATGCTGTCGCGAGCCTTGTCGCGGAAATTCACGCACGCCACGAGAACGTGCTCTCCGGTATCGGGGAGGACCAGCTCAAGGTATCGGCCACTGTTGCGGTCGACCAGGTCCATGCCTCCCTCACTTCCACCCTCAACGAAGTGTTCACCGAAGGTCAGCTTTCACCGAAGCTCTCGGACAAGGTCGTCTCCCATGGCGAGAAGGCAATGGCCCTGATGATGGCGGCCATGGTGCGCGACATGGGAACACCGGCCGAATCCGTATTCACTGATACCGTGATCGCCACAGACGGCCGTCATACCGCCGCTCGGCCGGATCGTGAGCAGACGAGAGTCGCTGCCGCCGGCAAGATCCTCCCCTTGCTCCAGGCGGGAACCACGGTCGTCGCAACAGGTTTCATCGGCTTCGCGCCGGATGGCGCGACAACGACCCTCGGGCGGAGCGGCTCCGACTACAGTGCCACGCTGCTCGGTGCGGCACTTGATGCCGAAGAGGTCCAGATCTGGACAGATGTTCCGGGCGTTCTCTCGGCGGACCCGCGAAAGGTACCCGCGGCACGCGTCATCTCCGAGATCAGTTATGACGAGGCGCAGGAGCTCGCCCATTTTGGGGCAAAGGTGCTCCACCCGCGGACGATCCGCCCGGCCGTCGCGCAGAACATCCCCGTCCGCATCCTCTCGACCTTCCAGCCGACCAACTCCGGCACGGTTGTGACCTCCCGGGCCCTGGCCCAGGGCATCAAGGCCACCACCGCGCTGAAGGGCCTGACGCTGCTGACGCTTGACGTCCCGGAGCTCGAGGATCTTGCGCCAGCAGCATCCGTCATCTTTCGTGTCCTCCATGAGCAACGGGTGGAGATCCTCACCGTCTCCCAATCCTCCTCGCGACGACGCATGAGTTTCATCGTCGATACCGTCGGAGGTGGTTGTGAGATGCTTACTACCCAGATCAACGCTGCGCTGGACGATATCGAGGCCGATATCTCGTGCAGCG
>JAUJLY010000366.1 GCA_030447145.1 Thermomicrobiales bacterium | reverse complement strand
CATGCCGGGCGTGTCAGCGACAAAAGTATCGTCGCCGATCTGGTGCAAGCGGGAGCCTATTGTGGTGTGCCGCCCTTTGCCCGTCGCCGTAGAGACGTCGCCGATCTCCCGGTGATTCCAGGGATCGATTGCATTCAGCAGCGAAGATTTACCCACGCCAGACGGCCCGGCGACCGCCGACGTCTTGCCCTGGAGCGCCTGCCTCAGTTCCTGGATTCCCTCACCAGTACGTGCGCTGACAACGTGGACCGGGTACAGGTTCCGATAGACGCCGAAGGTGCGCTCGATGCTCCTGTCCGACTGCGGCTCATCGAGCTCGGCCTTGTTGACGACGATTCGCACCGGGATATCCTGCATTTCGGCAAGGATAATGAAACGATCCAACATTCGAACATGCGGCTCCGGATCGACAATGGCAAAGACGAACATCACCTGATCAAGGTTGGCGAGGATGACCTGCTCGGTATCCCTCGTGTTCCGCGCCGTCCGCACCAGGGCCCGGGTTCTCGGCTCAACTGCCTCGATCGCCGCCTCATTGTCCGGTAGCTCCACCACATACACGCGATCGCCTACCGCCACAATGTCCGTGCGGCGCCGATGCTTCTTCAATTGTCCCCGCAGGGTGGCGATGAGAACATCATGCTTGCGCGGACCTTCCAGCAGCTTGACCTCAAACCAGAGGCCATGGGCACGGACAACGATCGCCGGCACGGCGTTCGGCGGTACCTCTGTCACTGGAGGTGCGACTTCTCCTGTCTGATCGCCGCGAGAATCGGCTCGGTGGCGAGGGGAGGATCGACGGGGTTGCGCCTTGGGCAAGCACAAATCTCCTGGACAAGCGCCGGACTGAATGATGCGCACGGCCAGCGTCAGAAAGCCCCTGCCGCTGTGCATCCTATTATGAGAGCAAGGGTCAATACGGAACCGTGCCTCGGCACCGGATATAACTTCCAGCCATGCTTGACACCCGTGGCGTTCCGGATATGCTTACGTAATGGAAGCGGTGCAAGTCCGCTCCCGATAACGCCATGCGTTTATAGATTGCCGGAGGCAAGACGTCCAATGATTACAATGACCCCGGAAGCCATCACGCAGCTCAAGGATTTTCTAACAGAGCAGGGCACCCCGGAGCATGCGCTCCGCGTGTTTGTTGCTCCCGGAGGCTGCTCCGGTCTCCAGTACGGCATGACCATCGACGAAGCTTCTGACGAGGGCGATGAGATCATCGAGACCAACGGCGTCAAGGTGCTCGTCGATAACTTCAGCGCGATGTACCTTGAGGGCGCCGAGATCGACTTCGTGAACTCCCTCATGGGCGGCGGCTTCACGGTCCGCAACCCCAACGCGGTTGCTTCCTGCTCCTGCGGTCACTCCTTCGATACTGGCGATGATGCGGCGGCCACTGCCCAAGGATGTGGCTGCGGCGACTAATTTGTTGCACATCACCCAGTCGGGCCCATCTCCTGCGTCAGCAGCACCCGATTTCGGTGGCGCAGGTTCGGCTCTTACCCCGAGATTGTTCAGTACTTCACAAACGCTCAATAGTGCGTTATATTATGGTGTCCGGCATGCGAAAGCATGTCTTCCGGTTATGCCCTGACTCGCCAATGCATCCAGCAGTGGAGCCCGTCCCCATCGTCCTCACGACCGAAGCACCATCTCAAAGGGCCGCTCCATTGCGCACATATGCTCGAGGAGCAGATGCCTTGATCGTTAGTCGAGGACTTTTGGCGGCAACCACCCGGCGCGATCTACCCTGCGAGACAAACGGGATAACCGTAGCGCACGTTGATAGATCATCAGTGTGCCTAGTTGCGTGCCGTTAACCGCGTGCACTGAAGAGAAAAGAGTAATTGAGATGTCGACCTACGACGTGGCCAAGATCGACCAACTCGCCAGGGACAGCATCAACGGCGAAGAGAGGCCGGACGTTCCTGAAGAGATTACCACGCAGATGGAACCCGAGCTCGAAATCGAGCCGGATCTCGAACGGGATCTTGATGTTCTCCAGCGCCTTGATCCCAACTTCATCAATGACCCGGTGCGCCTCTATCTTCGCGAAATCGCGGAGACCGCTCTCCTGACGCATCAGCAGGAGATTGAGCTGGCAAAGCGTGTCGAGGATAACGACCTTCATGCGGTGCAGCAGTTCGTCCGCGCTAACCTCCGCCTGGTGGTCTCCATTGCCAAGCGCTATGTCAATCGTGGCTTGACCCTGCTGGATCTGATCCAGGAGGGCAACATTGGACTGATGCGCGCGGTGCAGAAGTACGACTGGCGCAAGGGCTTCCGCTTCAGCACGTATGCCACCTGGTGGATCCGTCAGGCTATCACCCGCGCCATCGCCGATCAGAGCCGCACCATTCGCCTTCCCGTCCATATGGGGGACTCGATCTCTCGTTACCGCAAGACCCTTAACCAGCTTGCTCAACAACTCGGCCGGCAGCCCACTCCCGAAGAAGTAGCTGAGGCCATGGAAGTGGCGCCGGAGAAGATTCACCAAATCGTCCAGGCTGCCCAGCGGACCATTTCGCTCGAAACCCCGATCGGCAACGAGGACGATACCAGCCTTGGTGACCTGATCGCCGACGAAGTATCGGAAACTCCCTACGAGGCGGCCAGCGAGTCAATGCTGAAGCGGGATGTCTCAGCTGCGCTCGACACTCTCTCGGCCCGTGAGCGGCTGGTGCTCCAGCTTCGCTTCGGTTTGGGACAGGGCCATCAGCACACCTTGGCGGAAGTCGGAGAGCAACTCCAGATCAGCCGCGAGCGCGTACGCCAGATCGAGAACGAGGCGCTTCAGAAGCTTCGTCGCATGGACGGCGATCGTCTCTTTGCGTATCACCAGGAACTTTAGGGTCCCCATTCAACTATCAGCGTGAACGGGGAGGCGGTTTGACCGCCTTCCCGTTTCACTTCTCCTGCGTAGGTTCACCGCACACCAGCGAGATTTCCCAACGCGACTGCCCCGGGTGCAAAGGTTCTGGTCATATACGCAGGGCCGCCGAGACAGCCATTGGGCGGGGAGTGCCCTAACGATGACGGAGCTTCGGATCGAGCATATCTCGCAACCCGTCACCGAGCAGATTGAGCGCAAACACAGTCAAGGTCAAAGCGGCGCCAGGCACAATCATGGTCCAGGCCGCCTGGCTAAGATAGAGTCTCGATTCGCTAAGCATGCCTCCCCAGGACGGCACAGAGGGCGGAGCACCGGCACCGAGAAACGAAAGGGTTGCCTCCCCCAGCACAGCTTCCGCAAAAACAAAACTTGCCTGAACGATGAGCGGAGACATGCAGTTTGGCAAGAGGTGCACCCGGAGCACGCGCCACATGCTGCAACCACTGCTTTCCGCCGCCTCCACAAACTGGGACCTGGCCAAGCCCAGCACGACAGAGCGGACAACCCTGGCCATCCGAGGGGTGCTCACAACCGTAAGCGCGAGGATGACATTGCTGATCGCCGCACCGCGTACCGCCATGATGCCGATGGCGAGAACGATGCCTGGGAAGGCCATGAGTCCGTCCATGATGCG
>JAUJLY010000365.1 GCA_030447145.1 Thermomicrobiales bacterium | reverse complement strand
GGAGAAAGGTGGTGAGCCGGCGTTCGATTTCCGTCTCGTCGACAATGGGGCTCGCCTGTTCAGTCTGCTGCTCTATTTTCCTGTTCGTCATGGTCATGCTGCTTCAAAGTCTCAGGGTTACGTCGTCAGCAGACAGGAACATCCTGCTATGGTGATCGTACGCATGGATTGTACCCAGAGGGTACGGCGCTGCCTCCAGACAGTCGGTTCATAAGCGACTGCCAGGCAATGTGCGATGGACGGGAATCGCTGTTCAGAGTGTGGGGGACCCATTCTCAGGCCCTTCAGCCGGTGGCCCCGGGTAACGGTCAAGATGTTCCTGCTTCAGGCGTTTGTATTCGGGGTCCTCCCGGGCGGCGACATAGGCCGCATAGAAGATGCGGGCGCATTCAGCCTTGACGGGGTCTATGTCGTCGGGGAGTACTTCCTCCCGGCCCGGTGACCATTTGCGACCACTCTTGTGGTTGGCATATCGCCGGGAGCGAGTGAAACCCATCTGCAGGAACTTGCGGGCCATATCCATGCCGATAAAATCGTTCGCGGCCCTGTACGTGTTGAAGCACTCGGTAAGTTTCGCGGCGGAGGCGCGGGCAATCTCCGGGGTGCGGAACCGCCAGTGAGGAAGCATCTCGGATTTGTAGGGTTCGACAAGCAGGACGCCCTGCTCGCCCTTGCCGATACGATAGAGGTCAGGCCGTTCGCGGAAGTTGATCTCATCGAAGGGGAGGGCGTAGTCAAACGGTGGCTGGCGGCGTGTCTTCGGCACGATGATGCTCCCCGATCAGTACGCGGGAATGTCAGATTGCCGGGATGTCTGGTCCTTGCCGGGCCGATCGCTTCCACCATGCGGCATGGGTCATGCACTCAGGTTGGCATGTTCGCGCCGTGCGCATGGCATCCTGGCGAGCCGGGCCGATACCTTTCGGCACAGCAACGTTTCCGATCAGGATACCAGTGGATGGGTGCCGGGAAAGATAGAGTTAGTATGCGTATCGGCTATCCGTGCTCGAATCGTTCGCTCGATGTCTCGGCTGCGAGAACCTTTCGCCTGGCGTCGTACACGCCGGAGCGCCTGATAGAGACCGTGGAGGCGAACCTGCTCGCACTGCGAACGATCCTCGGATGGAACGTCGACCACGGTATCCTCTTTTTCCGGATCAGCTCGACGACCGTGCCGTTTGCGTCCCACCCCATTATGGATGTCGACTGGCAAAGCATCTTTGCGCCCGCGTTAGCCGAGCTCGGCGAGATGATCAATGCGCATGACATGCGGATCAACATGCATCCCGGCCAGTACACACTGCTCAATGCCCCGAAGCCGGAAGTGGTGCAGCAGAGCATCGCCGAGCTGCAATATCACGCAGAGTTGCTTGACCTGCTTCGTCTGGACCATACGCACAAAATCCAGATCCATACAGGCGGTGTCTACGGGGACAAGGTGGCGGCAAGCGAGCGGTTTGTGGAGACCTATGCTGCGCTTCCCGACCAGATTCGACGCCGGCTGGTGATCGAGAACGACGAGCGGCAGTATTCCCTCGCGGATAACCTGTACATCCACGAGCGAACGGGCATTCCGTTGCTGTTCGATGTTTTCCACCACAGCATCTTTAACGATGGAGAGACCTTGGGGGAAGCCCTGGGTCTGGTGATCCCGGCCTGGAAGGGTCAGGGGCGAGCGATGGTCGATTACAGCTCGCAGGACGCCACCAAGCAGGCCGGGGCCCATACGGCGGCGATCGATCTGGACGATTTCGCGACCGTGCTGCCGGATCTCCTGGCGCGCGATCCGGACCTGATGCTGGAGATCAAGGACAAGGAAGCCAGCGTGCTCCGGGCGATGGAGTATATTGAGGAGTGGTCCCCCAGCGGGGTTGGGGTGGGATAGCCGGCTGGGCTACAGCGATTTGCAATGAGATTGATGCCTCAGGTCCGCTACACCCTGTCAGGAGGACATTGCTGCATTCGTGGAAACGAACAGGCTGCAGGCACCGCAAGTCCTCCGCTACAGCATGCAGCTTCTGTGAAAGCGGCTCTAAGCGGCGTTCTTCGCATTTGAGCATGTGGATGAGTGTGACATCGAGCGTCGAGGCGCTTCGCGAGGGGATCCTTCGACACGGCTGCGCTCACGTCGTTCGCGTCCCCGGCTCAGGATGACGGGCTGGTGGGGCATTCCGCTCGGGCTCGGCGTCCCCTTGGCTTCGCCCGGGATCCATCGCTGCGCTCAGGATGACAGGGTGGTGGAGACGGCGCGCGGGCAGGACAATGAAGGCTGAAAGCTCCTTTGGGTATATCAGGGGAGGGGCTCGAGGAGATTGTTCTCCTGCACCAGATCCAGGGCCAGGGTGCGGTACCCAGCGTCCCCAAAGAGCACGACGATACGGTCGTCCTCGTAATGCATGACGGTACCCTCGCCCCAGCTCGTGTGCATTACCTTGCTTTGGAGAGGGTAGGGCTGGTTCTCACCGTGCGTCGCCTCTTCCGGGTTCTCCCTGCAGCGATCGCAGTTGTCGCAGGGACCTTCATAGGGATCGCCGAAGTAGTTGAGCAGGAACTCCCGGCGGCACGAGGGGACCTCGGCGTACTGCCGCATCATCTCCAGCCGGGTAGAGGCGTAGTTCCTCAATTGCGACTGGGCTTCGGCGGCAGCTTCGGCAACTTCCGAGACGCTGACGTCGGTATTGATAGGGGTTAGCTCACCGGAAGGGGCGACTTCGATGGCATCGACATCCTCCAGGCGACCGATGACGCGTATCAGCTCGGTGTCGCGGAGATCGAGCTCCTCCCGGATCTCGGCTGGATCGACGTGCTCCCCGGCATTCCGGATTGTCGCCAGCACGGGGCGGACATTCTCGGCATCGAGATCACCGACGCCGGATTGGAACCGCCGCAGGCCGAGGTCGTCCGGGTCGTAGAAGAGCCGGGCTTCGGCGGGGTCCCCATCCCTGCCGGCGCGGCCGACTTCCTGATAGTAGCTGTCCAGGGACTCGCCGATGCTGTAGTGGCAGACGTAGCGGATATCAGGCTTGTCGATGCCCATGCCGAAGGCGATGGTGGCGGCGATAACAGCTATCTCACCGGACATGAACGCCTCCTGGGTGCTCTCTCGCTCCCTGGCACTCAGGCCGGCATGGTATGCGCGGGCGGTAATGCCTCGCTCACTCAGCTCCTCGGCGATCTGTTCTGCATGCTTGCGCGTGGCGGTATAGACGATGCCTGACCCCTGCTGCCCCGAGGCGTACTCGATCAGCGCGTCGTGCTTGGTCTCGGAGTCGTGGAAGGTATCGACGTTGAGAAAGATGTTGGGGCGGTCAAAGTCGCTGACGAAGATGTTGGGCTTCTCCATGGACAGCTGCTCGACGATCTCGTCCCGCACCGGGCCGGCCGCGGTGGCGGTGAGTGCGAGGATCGGTGGGTGACCCAGTTTGTCGATGAAAGCACCAAGCCGCAGGTAGTCCGGCCGGAAGTCGTGGCCCCAGTCGCTGATGCAGTGGGCCTCGTCCACGACGAAGAGTGCAGGTTTGGCCTGGTTCAGG
>JAUJLY010000364.1 GCA_030447145.1 Thermomicrobiales bacterium | reverse complement strand
GAAAGACCTGGCCTGTTTTCCTTCCACTGTTGGGTGATTTCAACGTTTCGAATGCGCTTTGCGCTATCGGTGTAGCTCGCGCCACTGGTATGGAAATTCCTGCTATCGTCCATGCATTGTCATGCGCATCGGGAGTCCCTGGTCGCCTGAACACCTTGAATGAAGGACAGCCGTTCACTGTTGTTGTGGACTACGCCCATACTCCCGAATCGCTCCGGAAGGTGCTTCGACTCGTTCGAAAGCTGCATCCCGATGGACGGCTCATTGTTGTCTCGGGGAGTGCAGGTGAGCGGGATCCAGGCAAGCGACCGCTCCAGGGAGCCGTAAGTGCCGAACTGGGGGATGTCAGCATTGTGACGAGCGAGGATCCCCGGAACGAGGATCCCGAGTCCATCATCCGTCAGATAGCGGACGGCGCGCGGGGTCAGGGCGCTACTGATGGGGAAACTCTGTTCGAGATCGTTGACCGCCGCGAGGCGATCCGTCATGCGATGTCGATCGCACGCGCGGGCGACTGCATTCTGTTGGCGGGTAAGGGGCATGAGACCAGCATCATATGGGGTTTTGAGCATCGACCGTGGAATGAGGCCAGCATAGCACGCGAGGAACTTGCCCGCCTCGGGTTCCGCTCCCCGGAAGAGGTGCGCACATGATCACTCGCCGACGATTCGGAGCAGTCGCAACAGGGGTTCTCGGTGCAGCGCTCTTTTCACCCCGGCCGCGCCATGCTGCTGGCCAGAGTGGCGAGCCCGAGGGCAAGATAGCCTTCATCAAGGATGGTGACATCTGGGAGTGGTCCTCGGGCGACGGCACGGAACGGATCGTGGAGGACGGGAACGCGATGGATCCGACATGGAATCCACGTGGAAATATCCTGCTCTACGCCCGCGATGGCGGGAGCTTCTCTGACCTCATCCAGGCGAATCCCCGTACGGGGAACCTGCGTCGGCTGACCGACAACGAGAGCCTGGAGGAGCCAGGGAGCCGGGAGTACGTGAGTGGCTGCTCCTGGGCACTCGACCCGTGTTGGAGCGCCGCGGACGTCGTCTGTTACGTCAGCGATGCAGCTTCGGAATTGGGAGAGATGGAACTCTGGATCCTGGATCCGGATGACGGTGAAGCCTACGTAGCGCCCGATGACGGCAACGAACAGGGCCCGGTAGAGTCAGTTTCTGTTGATGCATTAGCGGTCTATGCCGTCTACACCGTCCTAGCGGCTGGCGGGGAGGAGGGCGGCACAACCTACGTGTCGATGCGTGATCTTAATGTCGGAACAACATATTCTCTTATTGAAGGGCCAATGGGCGCATACGACCCCGCAATCTCCCCGGGCGGGGCTTGGGTCGTCGCCTCTGTCAGGGACGAAGCCGGAACGAGCGACCTCTGGCTCTTGAATCGCGTCGAGGAGACGCTGGTGCGTCTTACCGAGGGTGAGGAAGCATCCAACGCCACCTGGTCTCCGGATGGAGACTGGATTGCCTATCTTAAGTGGGAAGGGTCCGGGTTCGAGTTGAAAGCCTTTCCCATCGATCCAGCCGCTGGCGAGCGGGTAGGGGAGGCAAAGCGATTGGTCGACGCTGACTCCATCAGCGCTACCAGCCGTCTCTCCTGGGCGAATCCCTAAATACCAGCCGAGAAGGCCGTGAGGTGCGGTTTACGATCTATGCACCGGTATACCATGACGTTGTCACGCTACCTGGACCGGTGATGAAGAAGCCCGGAAGGAGACACCTCCCTCCGGGCTACTTCATCTCCGGTCCATTGAAGTTAGACGTTCGTCTCCGGCTCGTCTGGGAGATTAATCTCGATGTGCGGAGCCTCTGGTTCCACCCGCTGACGAATGGCGAGTCCCAGTTCCTCGAGTTGTACATCTTCGACCGGAGCGGGTGATTCAAACATCATGTCGATACCGCGCTGATTCTTGGGAAACGCGATAACGTCGCGGATGCTCTCCTCGTCTGCCAGCAGCATGGCGAAGCGGTCGATGCCCATGGCAATACCGCCATGCGGAGGTGCGCCATATTCGAGGGCATCCAGCAGGGCGCCGAAGCGCTCCTGGAGTTCCTCGCCGGAGTGGCCCATGAGGCCGAAGACATTTTCCTGGCTCGCCCGCTTGTGAATGCGCACGCTGCCGCCACCGAGCTCATTGCCGTTGCCGACGAGGTCGTATTGCTTGGCTCGAACGTCGCCGGGTGCGGTATCAAGAAGCGCTTCATCTTCTTCGAGATAGCCGGAGAAGGGGTTGTGTGTCGCGTGCCAGCGATTGCCCTCTTCATCCCACTCGAGCAACGGGAACTCATAGACCCAGCAATATGCCAGGATATCCGGGTCTGCGATTCCAAGCCGCTTGCCGAACTCATCGCGCAGTGAGGAGAGAGTCTTCGCCACAACAGCTGGTCGATCGGCGACAAGCAAGACCAGATCGCCTGTGCCTGCACCAATGCCCGTCGTGAGAGCCGTGATTTCGTCTTCGGAAAGGAACTTCGCGATCGGTGATTTCGCACTCTCCTCGGTGACCGCGATCGTTGCCAATCCCTTTGCACCCGCCTGCTTCGCGAAGTCAGTGATCTCATCGATCTGCTTGCGGGTATAGTCGCCGCACCCTGGCACGACAATGGCCTTGACCTCACCTCCCGATTGGAGCACTCCGGCAAATGCCTTGAAGCCGGTATCCCGTAGTGCTGCGGAAACGTTCTGCAGCTCCAGACCGAAACGGAGGTCCGGCCGGTCATTGCCAAAGCGATCCATCGACTCTGCGTACGTCAGGCGTGGGAACGGGGCCTGCTGGATCTTCTTCCCAGTGAAGCGCTCCGTGATCTCGGTGTAGAGCTCTTCCATCATCGACATGATCTCTTCCTCGGTGACGAAGGTCATCTCGATGTCGAGTTGCGTGAATTCCGGTTGACGATCTGCGCGCTGGGCT
Source organism: Thermomicrobiales bacterium (assembly GCA_030447145.1). Lineage (GTDB taxonomy): Bacteria > Chloroflexota > Chloroflexia > Thermomicrobiales > UBA6265 > UBA6265. The sequence continues at coordinate 621 of JAUJLY010000364.1, read as the reverse complement.
TCATCGCGAAAGCACCGGGCGATCTGGAAATAGCGGTCCAGGCCTGAAACCATCAGAAGCTGCTTCAGGATCTGGGGCGACTGTGGCAGGGCATAGAATGACCCCGGCATGCTGCTACTCGGAACAAGGAAGTCGCGGGCGCCCTCGGGCGTGCTCTTGATCAGCAGCGGGGTTTCCACCTCAATGAAGCCGCGCTGATCGAGGTAGTCGCGCATGAACTTCACGATGCGATGACGAAGGATGACGTTTTGCTGCATTTTCTGGCGGCGGAGGTCCAGGTAGCGGAACTTGAGGCGCAGTGATTCATCCACATCCACCTCTTCATTGATATAGAAAGGGGGAGTCCTGGATTCGTTGAGGATTGTCAGTTCGTGTGCTTCAACTTCGATTTCTCCGGTAATCATCTTGTGATTGACGGTGTCCTCTGGACGAAGCCGGACGACGCCCTTGACCTCGATCACGAACTCGTTGCGGAGGCGATTGGCCTGTTCATGGGCGTTAGATGCTATTTGTGGGTTGAAGACAACCTGCGTAATGCCGAAACGGTCACGCAGATCAATGAAGATCAGCCCACCCAGGTCGCGACGCCGGTTCACCCACCCCTTGAGCACCACATCTGAA
>JAUJLY010000363.1 GCA_030447145.1 Thermomicrobiales bacterium | reverse complement strand
CACCTTGAGGAACCGGCAAGAGCGAACCGTCGAGAAGTGCAGAGATTTTGTCTTCGAGAAGCACGCCCGCCCGGTGAGCCAGCTTTTGAGTCAGGGACTCTGTCGTGTCATCCGCATTTATGTCGATCTTGGTGGTCGCATATACGCCCCCCGTGTCCAGGCCGCGGTCCATCCGCATCAGACTCACGCCCGTCACTTCTTCTCCCCCGGCAATCGCCGCGGCGATCGGGTTGGCGCCCCGATACTTCGGCAGGAGCGATGCGTGGAGATTGACGCATCCCCTTGGGGGCAGTTCGAGTATCCATCTGCCGAGAATCATCCCGAAGGCGGCTACCACGATTAGATCGGGCTGTATGTCGACGATTCGCTGGCGGGCCTCGGGATCCCTTAAGGTGGCTATCTGCAATACCGGCACGCCTAGTCGCTCTGCCGCTGTTTTTACTGCCGGAGCAAGATGCTTTCTGCCGCGTCCAGCGGCACGATTCGGCTGAGTGACAACCAATGCGAGATCACCATCGTTGCTGCGGGCCACCCGCTCCAATGCCGGAACAGCTAAGTCGGGCGTGCCCATATAGATGATACGTGGTGACATCGGTCCCACCTCCTCTCCCACATCCGCCGCGGGAAGAGATACGGTACACTCGGTCCGGGTGTATGCCCCCATTGTGCCGCAGGTCTCCGACCGGAGTCATGAATGCCCCTGTACATCGCTGCCCTGCCCTCCTTCCAAGTCGAGGGCGTCGATCCTTCACAGCGAGACCAGCCGCTAACCTTCGACCAGCCAGTAGGTGAGCTGCCGGTCGTCGATGATGCTCGCTGGAGCAGTTCTGTTACGGACAACTCTTTCACCGCCCTCCTCGTCTGGATCGTTCTGCTCATTGCGCTCCAGGCCGTAACCTGGCCTCTCGTGCGCCGCGTCTTCAGCCGGTTCCCTGATAACGGATGGGCTTTCACGCGTCTGACAACGATCCTCCTGGCCGGCTACGGTGTCTGGCTGCTTTCCTCTATCCAGCTTATCGCCTTCCGCGCAATATGGGCGGCAGGGACTCTTCTGGCACTTGCCGCTGTGATCTGGCTCACCGCGCGACGAATTGCGGCCTGCCCCAATAACAGGCCATGGTGGAGTAATCCTGTCATTGTCGCAACGGAAGCTGTTTTCTGGGCGTCATTCGCGCTTTTCCTCACCTACCGGTTTATGAACCCTGACTCCTATCACCCTATCTGGGGCGGTGAGAAGCCGATGGAGTTCGCGCATCTCAACGCAATACTGAGAAGCGCCCATTTCCCCCCGGTCGATCCGTGGTACAGCGGCGGCTACATCAACTACTACTATTACGGGACGTACCTGGTCGCCTTCCTGATTAAGCTCACCGGCATTCCCGCGGAAATCGCTTTCAATCTCGCCCAACCGACCTTTCCGGCGCTGCTCGCCGCATCCTCGTTCAGCCTGTCGGCAGCCCTTGGCAAGCGGCTGACGCGCTCGACAGCCGGCGCAATCGTGAGTGGCCTGATCGGCACGTTTTTTGTCCAGTTCTCCGGGAATTTGATCGTCGCCGAGCGCCTCATTGATCGCGCGCGTAATGGTCTCGGCCCCGTCAACGGCTTTTCGTATTGGGTGTTCGATCCGACGCGCGCCATCCCTGACGCCGACCGACCGATCAATATCACGGAATTTCCTTATTTCGGTGCGCTTTATGCGGATCTTCATCCGCACGTAATAGCCATGCCGTTCACAATCCTCACAATTGCGCTTGCATGGCAGACCGCGTCACAGTGGAGAGTGGTGCCCGTCGCTCTATCACGGCGTCCGGCGGCCCGCGAGGCGGGGTTTGCCTTGCTCGCTCCACTTGCCTTGGCGGCGGTTGGACTCGGCACCCTCTTCATGACCAATGCCTGGGACCTACCCATGTATGCAGCCATCGTCGGCGTAGCAGTCGTCATGGTAACAAGGGGTATTCCGCGAATCGTCCCGCGCCTGCACGTGTCCCTTACCGTGCTCTTTGTCCTCGGTGTGACGACATGGCTTCTTATCCTGCCCTTTACGTCGCATTACGTCGCTCTCTTCGGAGATATTGCGACCGTGAGGGACCGCACGCCGCTCCTGGCGATCGAGTCCCACCTCGGCGGTCACATCCTCCTCACGACGCTCGGCATCCAGGCGCTCGTCGCATCGGGATTAAGATTTCCCCGGCGGGCCCTTACGCCATATGCCGGTGGTGCAATCTCCCTCCTCACGATCTTTCTCTTCATGCAATCGAGAAGCAATGAGGGAAGCGCGCTCTGGAGCCGGGCCGGTGAGCTGGGAATGGCGACTGTTGTTGTCGGCATGTGGGTCATAGCTGCATGGTTTACGACGAGGGCGCGCTCTGAGTTCAATGTGCATCCTAGCGCCCTCAAGACCCTTCTCGTGGAAGTCGTGGTCATTTCAGCTGCCCTCCTGTTTCTGGACCGATTGGTACTGGCGCTCTACCTGGGGATCGGGCTTTCGGCGGCCATTCTCTGGTTCTCGCTGCGCCGGCCCAGCGAGCGGTTCCTCGTTGCATTGATCGCTGGTGGTTCCCTCCTTGGCGCATCCCTTGAGCTTGTTTACCTCGTCGACGACCTCTCAGGCGGCGACTGGTACCGAATGAACACGATCTTCAAGTTCTACAACGAGATCTGGAACCTCTTCGGCATCGCTACCGGGGTTCTGGCCGGTCATGCTGTGTGGGCGATTGGTGCTCGGACCGGTGCGCACAGGGCACCATCCATGGGCCAGAGGGGTTATCCGAACGTCTCCATCTGGGCCAAGATCACGACGGTTATCCTGATTCCCGTCTTCATTGCATCTCTTGCCTACGCCGTTGTGGCAACGCCCATCCGCCTTGAGCAGTCTTGGGGAGAACGGAACAAACTGACGCTGAATGCGTATCAATGGATGGACTATGCAAGCATGCCCCTGCAGCAGGGAGGCGCGCTGACGTATCAGGACGACCTTGCAGCTATCAACTGGTTCAATGAGAACATCCCGGGCACGCCAGTGATCGCCGAAGCGGCCTTCGGTCCCTATCGGTGCAACGGCTCCCGGTACTCTATCGCTACCGGACTGCCGGCGGTCATTGGATGGCAGCGCCACGAGCAACAACAGCGTTATCTCGACGATCTCGGCAGTCGCCAGGCTGCATTGCGAGAGCTCTATACGACCCCGTCAGTGGACGTGAAACGGGAGATTTTCGAGCGATACGACATCGAGTACATCGTCGTAGGCGACACTGAGCGCCACTACCCCACCGTCAATGGCAACGACTGTATAGATACCGGATCCCCTGAAGGTATTGCCGCCTTGGAAAGCATGGTTGGCGATTCCTTGGAGGTCGCCTTCCAGCAGGGAACAACAACCGTTTATCGGGTGACCCAGGAGCAACTTCCCCACTCGCGACCTGCAGATGGGGTATACTCGGGCCCGGTGACGGGACGCTTGCGTCTCCTTCACTCGGGGTGTGGCGCAGCCTGGCAGCGCGCGGCGTTTGGGACGCTGAGGTCGGAGGTTCGAATCCTCTCACCCC
>JAUJLY010000040.1 GCA_030447145.1 Thermomicrobiales bacterium | reverse complement strand
CAGGAGATGGACTGATATCGGTCAGTCACCATATATCTCCTCGGTCGGCGGGGTGGTGATCCAGCGGTCGGATGGAGCGGGAGACGCCGGTGACCAGATCCTGGGAGGATATGGCGTCTACCTGCAACCGGAAGGGGCACAGGCGGCCAGGCACCTCGGGGAGCTGGCTCACGCCGAGGCAGCAATCGAGACATGGCCGCTCGATCTGGGTGGCCATCAGGGCATCACGATCGTCCATGGCCTCGAATCCCCGGAGGTGCTCACGCTGGTCCCGGTGGACAACGTCCTGGTGATGGCTCGCGACATCCACCTTGGGGAGGGAGAGAGCGATCGTGGCCGCACGGTCATCTTCCGATCCGTGCGGCATGCCACCGTGCTCCTGGATCATCTTGAGCGAATTACGAGTCTGCAGACCTGATTTCGTCGTTGGATGCCGGGTAGACACGGTCCATCCACAGACATGATGATCTGGAAAGGATCAACCGGCGTAATGGGCCGCTATCGACCTCATTGCTGCCTCGACATTCTGCCCTGACCGGCAGTGAATGGTCTTCCCCCATACCGCGCAAGGAGATTGGCGGTAGCGTCCCTGGTAACCGCCCGGTCGTCATCGGGAGCGGCCGCAATGTTGGCCGGTGCGCGATAATACCGCCTCGCATTCAGCAGGAACTTGATCAGCGGGCGAAACCCGTGGTGAGGGTTTGCTCCCGCGCGGCTTGCCCGGGCGTGTCTCAGCAGGATCCTCCACGCAGCCAGGCGCCACGGAAGGTCAAGCCAGATAATTGCGTCGGCCCGGTCGAACAGCTCATATGTCCACCCCAGGAATATGCCCTTGGTGATCCAGGCATCTTGCCCGGAGATAGTGGCGACATCGGCCAGGCGCAGATCGAGTGGCCGCTTCACACCTGCTCCGTGCTCGTACGCAACGGTATCCAGTTCGCATAACGGAAGCGAGCGTTCCCTCGCGAGGCTGTGGGCCAGCGTCGTCTTGCTGCTGCCCGGCCACCTGCGATGTGAACGCGCATGACGAACGTCAATCAAAATCCCTTCGTCCCAATGGCGCATGTACCCGGTGCCGGTGGGCTCCTTCCGTCCACCGGCTTGAAGCTTGCCAATTCTCCTGGAGCGGCGACACCTTGTTCCGCATGTACGCTTCCCCAGGCCGACAATTTCCTCCACATATCCGGGAACATCAAACGCTGGCCCGCGTTGCACGCAATCGACAAGGAGATACAATGCTCAGGTGGCAGCGGCGCGCAACGGTCCATCCACATAGTCCCCTGGACAAGAGAACTGTGCCCGGTCTGCTGCCTTGATCTCATATCGTTCCGCGGATGTACCCCACCATGAAACGCTTCTGGATCGTTGCAGCCGCCATCGCGACGTTTGCGCTCGTCAGTTTTCTCCTTGTCGAAGCCCTCGGGATATCCCTTCTCGTCGATCCGTCCACGAGGATCCAGGATGGCGACATGGGCGCCGCGCTCCTCGGCGGAGGTCTCCTGCTGGCTGATGTCCTCCTGCCCATCCCCTCGAGCGTGATCATGATCGCCCACGGGGCGGCCTTCGGGATCGCGCGAGGAACCCTGCTCTCACTGACCACCAGCGTCAGCGGCGCCATGATCGGCTGGTACATCGGGCACCGCGGCAGCGCATTGTTGGGGCGCATCGTCTCTCCGGCCGAGCAGGAGAACGCCGCCCTGCTGATTCATCGCTGGGGAATGACAGCGATCCTGATCTCCCGCTTTCTGCCCGTTGTCGCGGAGACGGTTGCGGTGATGTCCGGCACAACGGACCTTGGATGGTAGAGGGTGCTCCTTGCGATGACGATCAGGACCCTCCCCCCGGCAATCGTCTACGCGATCGCCGGCTCCCTGGCCACCGATCTCGCGAGTGGAGCGCTCGTCGCCGTGTCGGTCATGATGCTGGCAGCAATCGCATGGTTCGTCGGGAGGCGACTCACAGCACCGGCGTCTCCGGCACGCGAACCAACTCCCGGCCAACCATGATCGTGGACCGCAAGCCGCTTCGCATGCCCAAGGGTGCAATCGCTGCGATGGAGTGCATTGCAGGGATAGTGGTACCGGTGAGCGTTTTCTGCTGGTTGGAGGCACCGCAATGACAGAATCAACGTCGAAACTTTCGTCCTTGAAGAAGACGGCACCTTTCCGAACAACCCGCTGCCCGTGATCCTCTACCGCCAGGCGATCCCGCTTGACGCGCAGGACCCGGCCCGGTCCATTGAGGAACGCTTTGTCGAGAACGGATGGAGTGGTCTCTGGCGCAATGGCATCTTCGACTTTCACCACTATCACGCCACCGCGCACGAGGTGCTCGGGTGCGCCCGGGGGACAGTCCAGGTCCAGCTTGGCGGACCCGACAGCCGGAGCGTCAGCCTCCATGCTACAGATGTCGTCGTGCTCCCGGCCGGGACAGCGCACAGGAACCTCGGCCACAGCGATGATTACCTGATCGTCGGTGGGTATCCGCCCGGTCAGTCACCTGACATGTGCTACGGCAATCCAGGCGAGCGTCCCGATGCCGAGAGGCAGATCGCGGCCGTCTCACTGCCGGAGAGCGACCCGGTCCTCGGCCAGCACGGCCCCCTCATGGAGCAGTGGCAGATCGATCGGTGACCGCAGGTACCCCTCGCCGGATTCGAAGAAAAGCATTCCTGTCGCGGTGACCAACGACCGATGGGATTCATCATCGGTGAAGCCGCATCACCTGAATATCAGATGGAGTTGGCTCATGAAATCAGTAACGGTCTTCTGTGGCTCCAGCACCGGCACCAGCCCCGAGTATGTCGATCTCGCCCGGAGGCTGGGCCGCGAGATCGCACACCGGGATCTCACGCTCGTCTTTGGTGGAGGCCGGGTCGGGCTGATGGGAGCCGTTGCCGATGCGGCCCTGAAGGCAGGCGGCGAGGTGATCGGGGTGATTCCCCAGGCGCTGATGGACAAGGAGCTCGGTCACACCGGCGTCTCGCAACTCCGCATCACCAGGTCGATGCACGAGCGAAAGGCATTGATGGAGCAGGAAGCGGACGGCTTCATAGCGCTCCCGGGTGGCTTCGGCACGCTTGACGAGTTCTGCGAGATCCTGACATGGGCCCAGCTCGGCATTCACGAAAAGCCGTGCGGCCTGCTCGATACCGGCAGCGGGTTCTTCCAGCATCTGCGTGCCTTCTTCGATGATGCGGTCGAGGCCGGATTCGTCCGGGCAGATCACCGCGCGATGGTGCTGGAGGACACAGACCCGACTTCCCTACTCCACCGCATGTCCGCCTGGACGCCGACAACTACCCCGAAGTGGATAAACGAAACCCCGGTCCCATAAGCGCTTCCGCATTACCTCGGCTCTGTCCCGGCCAGGACGTGTTTTCTTCCGCACAATTAGCGTCGGTCTTGCGCTTTCCGTCATTCCGGGCGGAGCGAGGAATCCCCGCGGGAAGCGCATGCGGCGCAGCCGCCTCATTGGCGTGGCTGTCGACGCATCTCTGCTGGCCGCAAATCCCCCGCCAACGTGATCGCTCCAACCCGGCATACGTGACTCCTGTGGATAGTGTCTGTCCTGGAGGAGTCGTGGGCTAGATCTGGAACCTCACCTGTCCGCCCCTGAGCCACATATAGGGGAGCCGCTGTTACCTCGGCTCTGTCCCCACCAGGACGTGGTACTGCCGTGTTGCGGCAACCGTCTCCACCTGTCGAAAGACCCTCTCCATCTGCTTCCCATATGCCAGGAACGCATTCGCGACGATGAGCAGGCGTCCTCCCCGCGTCAGATGCTCTGGTGCTTCGCCAATCAGCCGGTCGGCGACGGAGTAATCCACCTGCTTGCCCCGATGAAATGGCGGATTGCTCATAATCAGGTCATATCGCTCGTTCGGGATGCCAGAGAAGACATCGCTCGCCAGCGCACAGCCCGACACCCCCAACCGCTCAAGATTCCGTTCCGAAACCTCAACCGCCAGGAGGTTGGCATCGACGAGGTCGACGTGCCCCACCCCCCCCCGGCTGGCCGCAATCCCGATGATACCGGCGCCACAACCGACATCGAGAACTCGCTCGCCCTGCTCGACCTCCAGATGCTGGAGCAGCAGCCGGGTTCCAGCATCCAGGCGATTCCCGGCAAAGACACCCGGTTGCGTCTCAAGCGAAACGACATCCTCGCCCAGATCAACATCGAACCGCTGCCAGGTTCCGGGCACGATACCGTCCGCACTCGCCCACGCCGGCAGATCACGGCCCTCTTCCGTCTTCCTGAAGCGGGTGATGCGGTGCCTCTGGCGGTAATACTCGGCAATGGGCGTACCGAAGACCCGTTCGGCGTCTGCGGTGACCGATTTCGCGCCTTCCGCATTCGCTCCGGCAAGGATCAGCACCCCGCCCCGCTCCAGCGAGTCCCTTGCCTGCAGCAGCCACCGCCGCGCAAGGTCACGATTGGTCGGGAGAGGAAGCAACACGCATCCGTACAACACGGAATCGATAGTACCGGTCACGACCGCACTGGGCGGAATACGGGCCAGCTCCCTGGCATCCACCGCTCGCCAACGCACTTCACCTCCCATACCGGCCACCTGAGCCACAAGGGCGCCGTCCCCACCAAGCACGAGCCATCGCTCCACCGGCGTGACGGTTCCTGCCTCGGCGATGAGCAGGGATGTGACGATTGAGGTTGCTTCGTCGTAAGTATCGATCGCCAGTTCTCCGGGTGCATCTGTTCCGACTGCCGCTACGCTGTTAGTGAGGAGTTGGCATGCGTTGTGCTGGCCATTATGCTATGGAGATCATGGCTGACCTCCGGACTGTTGTCAGGAAAATGTGCAGGACGCAGCGATGCGCCCTCTGCTGAGAAAGGGAGAACAATGCTCTTCTATTGCGCATTCACCTGGTTTCCCGGCACCACTCGTAAGGATGTCGCCGAGCGCGTCGTGCGACAGCACGAGTCGGGCAAGAACAAGCCGGAAAACATCAAGGGGTGGTACAACCTCGTCGGTGGTGGTTCCGGCTTCCTCATTGTCGACTATGACGACCCCCGTGAGCTGACGGCATTCCTGCAACCCTACATGGACGTCATGAGCTTCGATGTCCGAGCCATCACCGAAAATACCTACGAGGGAACCGTCGAGGACATGAAGAAGTTCCTGAGCGGCTCCTCGGACAACGACCCGATCGCACTCTAGTCATTGTGAATGGAGAGGGCAGGGGCTGCGGCCTCTGCCCTCTGGTCGTATCTGTCACTCCTGGCCTTTAGCCGCGTTAGACGACGAACCTGCCCTCCTTCTGGAAGAGCTCGCCATCGACGGTGATCTGTCCGCCCTGCCGGAGGTCGCAGATCATGTCCCAGTGGATGGCGGACTGGTTGGTGCTTCCGGTCTCCGGATACCCGCGTCCGACCGCCATGTGGACCGTGCCACCGATCTTTTCGTCGAAGAGGATGTTCTTCGTAAACTGCTGGATATCGAAATTCGTCCCAAAGGCGAGCTCACCGAGGTAGCGCGCGCCCTCATCCGTATCCAGTGTCTGGACCAGGTACTCCTCGTTCTTCGCAGCAGTCGCATCCACAACCTTGCCATCCTTGAAGCGCAGGCGAATGTCCTCGATCTGGCGTCCAGCCGTCACGACCGGAAAGGAGAACCAGATATGCCCATTGACCGAATCCTCGACCGGCCCCGTGAAGATCTCCCCGCTCGGGAAGTTCCGGCGCCCGTCGGAATTGATCCAGGTGCGCCCCTCCACCGAGAGCGTCAAGTCCGTGTCGGGCCCGGTCATCTGAACCTCCGACTTGCCATCCAGCCAGTCGATCAGCCGCTGCTGCTCCTCACGCAGCTCCTGCCAGGCGGCAACGGGATCATCGCGATCCAGCTTGCACGCCTTCAGCACGAAATCGGTGTAGGCATCCGTATCCATGTCGGCGTCCTGGGCATAGGCGTCGGTCGGATAGAGCGTCAGCGTCCAGTCGAGCTCGCCTGTCGCTGCGCGCCGCATGTAGGCCTCGGTCAGCTCAGTCCGGGCGGCCGTATACATTCGCTGCCGGGCCGGATCCACCGCCGACATGCGTCGCGTATTCGTCTCCGCCCGGATAATGATGACCACATCAGCCTCGGTGCGGATAAACTGCTCCAGCGGCGAGATGTACTGGAGTTGCTCGTCTGATCCCTGTAACAGGAGATCCGCCGCGACGCCTTCCAGCGTCGGCAGGACGACAGCGCGACCGCCGCGCGCAGTCACCGCCTTCGCCACCTGACGGATCAGCGGTGAGGCTACCGTCCCACCGGTGATTGCAACCGTCTGCCCGGGCCGCACGTCAACGGAGTACCCCGCGAGGGCATTGGCCCATTTCTCAAGTCGTGGATCTGCCATCCTTACCTCTCCGTTCCTTGCGCGCATTCCAAGAGCAGCAGCCTGATTGGCACGTGCATATGCCTGGTGCGTAGCATGAGACGGACCATGTCTGGAATCGCCCTCTTTTGTTGCAAGCTACAACATCCGTGTTGAAGGATCGGCACTCGATCTGCTGACGTTTCGCTCTCCCTTTCCAGCGCGGCACATGGTGTGTCCTCGGCCCCTTTTCAGCGATTGCGACAACATACGCACCCTGCTGGCGATGTGAACGTACTGCTTTTACAGAAATACAACAACATCCGCTCTCCCCTACTCTTCAGGATTACCAAAAGGGAAAGCCGTTCGTATACCTTTCAATGTCCATAACGCGCAGACTACGATACTTGCGGGACGATCGGGAACACCGATCTGGCCATCCAGTAGCCCGTGCCCCCGCACACTGGATGGCCAAGGGTGGATGGAGAGGGAGTAATTGGCATGCTGACGCTTCGGGAAGCGCGGCAACGGCGACACATGTCGCAACAAACGTTGGCCGACCGTGCCGGTGTGGCACGGGTGACCGTATCCCAGATTGAATTGCGCAAGTCCGAGCCAAGGCCGCACATCGCGCGCCGGCTCAGTGAGGCACTGGACATGCAGCCCGCCGAGATTGCCGAATTCAGTGGAGCGGCCCGAAGTATGCGCCTGCCGACACCGACCATTCTGGCTGCGATCGAAGGGGAACCGCATAACCCCGGGTAGCACTCGAAATCAGGAGACATGCTCCGGCCGTCGTAGAGTCATCTGCGGCGGCCTTTTGCTACCTTGGGGGAGAGGCAAGGAATGTGATGCCGCCCAGGCGGCGACAGGAGGATGGCGCATGCCAGTTGAGGCTATGGATCAACCGGAACGCGATGTCTGGGCCGAGTGGCTCCTGCACCGCCGCTTCGGCGGGGATCCCTCGGAACGGCAGCGAGCACTTGACCACCTGTATCCCGTCCGCGACAAGGTGCTGTCTAACGCCAACCTGTGTGAAGGCACGGTACTGCCGATGTCGGTACAGGAGACGGCCTGATCGCCTTTGGTGCGCTCGAGCACATTGGGACAACGGGACAGGTGATCTTCAGCGATATCTCCCGGGACCTGCTGGATCTTGACGAGGCTCTTGCAAGGCAGATGGGCGTCATGGATCGCTGCCGGTTCATCCATGCACCAGCAGACGATCTTTCCGCAATCGGGGATGCGACTGTCGATGCGGTGACAACCCGGTCTGTCCTGATCTACGTCGCCGACAAGCAAGGTTACTTCAATGAAATGGGGCGGGTGCTGCGGCCCGGAGGGCACGTTTCACTTTTCGAGCCGATAAACCGGTACAGCTACGACGAAGATCCAAATCGCTTCTGGGGGTTCGACGTCTCACCGGTCCAGGACATTGCCGAAAAGATTCACTCCGTATACGCACAGCGCCAGCCCATCGATTCTGATCAGATGATGAACTTCGACGAGCGCAATCTTCTCGCCTTCGCCGAACGCGCCGGGTTCGCTGAGCGGCATCTGGAGCTCCATGTCGACATCACAAGGTGGCCACCCCGGCCATAGGAGACATTCGTCCACACTGCCTTCAATCCAACAATCCCGACATTGGCCGAGATCATGGCCGATGTGCTGACACAGGAAGAGGCGGACTCATTCGTGGCGCACCTTCGTCCACTGGTGGAGCAGGGACAGGGCTACTTCCCGCTGGCAGTCGCCTACCTGTGGGCCGTTAAGCCCTGATTAGAGGCCTCTCCCGTTCCCAGGCTCAGTCATTCCGGATCTCTCACTGCAAAGACGCGCATGAGATGATGGTTGGGCCCCTGGCTCCTGTTCACGAGAACTGGCGGTGCGGAGCACGAACGAGCAACATCGCGACCGTGGCCGCCACCGGCAACACCAGGAGTGCCGCAATCGCGACACCATAGTTCCCGAATGCATCGTAGGCGAACCCGAACGGAAGCGGACCCAGCGCCGCGCCGACGACGCCCAGGGCAAAGCCGACCCCGCGGATGCTTCCCAGATGCTTGCGTCCGTAGTAGAGCGGCCAGGCGACGTCTGCCGAGACCATCCACATCCCGGACGACGCCCCGCGCAACGCCGCATAGGCATAGGAGAGCACGGGCCCCTGGGCCAGCATCAGGCAGACCATCGCCAGGGCGAGCGCAACCTGACCCCCCGCCAGGGTGTATTTCACCGGGTAGCGATCGACCAGCCAGCCAACACCCATCGTCACCATTAGCTGGAACACGGACTCCACCGTGAACGTTGTCGCCGTGAGCGTCTTTGGCAACCCACGCTCCGTGAAAATCGCCACCTGGTTGAACGCGAGACCGGTCACCACGAGCGAAGGCACGAGGCTCGCCCCGACGATCGCCCAGAACGAGGGTGTCCGCATCGCCTCTCGCAGGGTCATCCCTTCCTCTCCGTGGGAGGAGGAGACAGTCGACGCACCATTCGCGTCACGATCCACGACGTAGCCAACATCCGCTGGACGGTTGCGGACGAACAGGAGTACCGGCGGCAGGAGCAGCACAATCAGCACGATGGCGTCGAGTCGCCAGGCCCCGCGCCATCCCAGGGCCTGGACGGTCTGGCTGTGCAGCAATGGGAAGAGCGCCAGGCTGACCGCGCTCGCCAAGCCGATCATCGAAAAGGCCCATCCCCTCCGGCGCACGAACCAGTGCGGGATCAGCGTTCGTGCCGCCAGCGTCAGGACGCCCGATCCACAGGTGCGCAGCAGGGCAAACCCGAAGAAGAGCCACAAGGGTCCCTGTGCTGCGCTCAGGATCAGCAGCGCCGCCGCAAACCCGATGTTTGCCATCAACAGCACGGCGCGCTCGCCAATGCGATCGATCTGGCGCCCGACAAGCACGAGCGCGCCGGCACTCATGAGCGTGCCGAAGGAGTACGCCGTGGCATAGAGCGATCGGCTGATTTCCAGCTCGCCGATCATCGGGTCGACGAAGGTAGAGACACCGTAGGTCTGTCCCGGGCCCGAGAAGAAGACGGCAAGGCAGGCAACGCCCAGGACCGTCATTGCCCGATTGTGATGTCCCTTGCGCCCGAATCGAATCACGTGTTGCTACTTCCCGTACAAAGACCATATCGCCGGTCAGGATGTACCACGAACGGCTCCCTGTGTCACTGGCGTCCGGAGGGCTGGTATGATCGGTTGACAGAGATTGTGTAGACATCCGTTCCATCGCGGGACATTGGAAGGAGCAGCGCCTTGTGCCACGACACCTGTCCACATCCGGTCTCAGGCGGATCACAGTTGCAGGAACAGAACCACACCCTCCCGGTCGAGGGAGGATCGCTTCCACTCCTCGTCGTCCTGCCCGAGCAGACATCGGCCCCGGCCGTCCTCGTCATGCACGACATCCACGGTGCCAACGCGTTCTACCAGGACCTCACGCGTCGTCTCGCCGGCGCCGGATACATTGCCGCCCTGCCGGATCTCTACTTCCGCCAGGGCGCACTGGAAAATCCTACGCGTGAGGAAGTGCGCGAGCGTGCATCCCAGGTCGTCCAGGAGGACGCGCTCGCCGACATCCAGGCGACCCTCACCTGGCTGAGGGACCATGGCGCTTCCACCGGACGTATCGGCACCATCGGCATGTGCTGGGGCGGCAGCATGGTAATGCTCGCCGCCAGCCGCGAACCGGTGCCGGATGCCAGCGTCTCGTTCTACGGCTTCCCGGTGCGGGAGCGCACCCCCAACAACCCCGTCCTGCCGATCGATGAGGAGGAGGCCGTGGGTATCGCCTCTCCCCTCCTTGGCTTCTGGGGTGAAGAGGACAGCGCCGTCGGGATGGACAACGTTGCTGCATACGACTACAAGCTGCAGCAGTACAAAAAGCCGCACCAGTTCTTCCGGTACCCGGATGTCGGTCATGGCTTCCTGACCTTCGACCCGGACAGCGCGGCATATGCTGCCTCCCAGGACGCATGGGAGCGCACCCTGGACTTCCTGGATCAGCATCTTGGAGGCGCAGAGGGGGCATGACCGGCGACCTCCTCGCGCTCTTCCGCACATTGGAGCACCTGAAGCGCACCAAACGCACTGGCTGGATCGACAGGAGTATACCCCGCGAGCAGGTCGAATCTGTCGCGGACCACACGCTGATGACCGCGCTGATCGCCTGGTCCCTCGCCCACGAGGACGGGACGCTGGATGCCGACCGAATGCTGAAGCTCGCGATCATTCACGACATGGCCGAAGCGCTGATAGGCGACCGCCCACCATACGAGGCAGACGAGATTCCCCCATCCGGTGACCCGGACGCACTGCGGGCATTCTTCAGCGTCCGTCACCTGAGGACACCTGAGAACAGGGCCGCCAAGCGCCAGGATGAGGAGCGGGCAGCCGCCCATCTGATCGCGCTCATGCCGGAGAGCATGGGCGAGGAGATCAGGTCGCTCTGGTCAGAGTATGAAGAGCAGGGCTCGCCTGAGGCCCGCTTCGTCAAGGAAGTCGACCGGCTGGAGGCGTTCCTCCAATCCCGCAGCTACCTGCGCGAGCATCCGGATATCCCGGTCCAGGGCTTCGCCGACATGGCGCGGAAGGAGATCGACCACCCGCTTCTGGCTGCGATCCGCGATGCGGCCCTCAATGTCGAGGACATGCCCGGGTGACCCTCTTTCTCGATCTCCACGGACACGAGCATCGGCGACCCGATACCGCGCCGCTGGACATAGGTTCCCCTTACTCAGGTCCGCCAGGAGGAGGGTGTAGCGGACGATGCATAGGCAGTCACGTAGTGACTGAGCGGGAGCGGCACATTGTCGCAGCCAACGTCGTCCCTTGCGGTCAGCCAGGGGCCGACACCAGCCTGACCTGTACGGGCGAACTTTATGTCCGCCCTGCTGGGCGGCAACGGGTCAACATAGAGTTGCCCCGTACAGCAATAACCTTCCCGTAGGCGAACTCGCCACCCTCGCCCTCTTTCGTCATTCTGGCACAGCAAGGGGCCGTCTTGGGCACACCCCTCGGCACCTCGCTCTCTTTTCCTCATTCTGACCCTGAGCAACGTCGAAGGGGAAGAATCCTGCGCGAAGCGCATTGACTCCATCCTCGTCAGACTAGATCAACCCCATTGCAAGGGTCCCTGCTGGCGCTGCGCAATCGCCCTGTGAGCCTCCCCTACCCCTTCAACCCTGCCAAGGCAATGCCCTTGACGATATGCCGCTGGAAGATCAGGAAGATGATGATCACCGGCACGGTGGCGAGCGATGCCGCCGCCATGATCAGATGGAACAAGCACTGGGCCATCGCCCTACAGGCCGGCATCTCACGGCCCTCTACGAACCAGCTCCGGCCATCAAAGCATCTATCCGGCGCTGCCGCTCGGTGCTCGCGTCGTTGAGGGCGGCATTGTCCCCTGCCAAGGCTCCCCGATCCGCATTCAGCCGACGCCGCGCACTCTCCAGCGCTTGCCGGGTCGTCTCCGGAGCCGGGCCACCAGGGATCGTGCGCGCGTTGACGAAGGCCCACGGATCGAGCGCATTCGCGACGAATTCCTGCGTCACATCCAGCGATGTGCCCAGCACTTCGCTGCTGACCTCGTTCACGAGTTCGGCAGTGATCGGCACATCGTCGCTCATCGTGCGGCTCACGATCCGGGAAACGATGGTGTGGGCTCCCCGGAACGGGATACCGTGCTCCTGCACCAGCGCATCCGCCAGCGCCGTCGTCGTCGTGTTGCCCTCAGCCGCACGCTGCTCCATCCCCGATACATTGAACGCCGCCGTCGACAGCACGGCAGCCAGGAGCCGGAGGACCGTCTCCGCGGCGTCGAACGCCCGGTTCAGCGGGACGAACATCGGGTCCTCAACATCGTTGGTGTCGCCGAACGCCGCCGAATGGACGATCGTCTCCACCGCCGACTCCTCACCGTAGACCCACCCGATCCTCACCCGCACATGCTCCAGCACGACCGGGTTACGCTTCTGTGGCATGATCGAGCTGATCTGGATGAAGGAATCGTCGATCCGGATGATATCGACATCCGTCCGCGCCCAGACCAGCAGGTCGTAGACGAAGCGAGAGAGCGAACCGACACAGTTGA
>JAUJLY010000039.1 GCA_030447145.1 Thermomicrobiales bacterium | reverse complement strand
ACCATGGCACGGTACCACCTCGGCCTCACTGATTCATCCGGTGAGCCGACGACTCCCGAGATTCGCCAGGCTGTTCAGGGCAAACGGATACGTCCGCTCCTGGCAATGTACAGCGCCGCGGCCGTTAGTGGCAGGGTAGAGGAAGCAACCTCCGTTGCCGCCGGGATTGAGCTGCTGCACAACTTTACGCTGATTCACGACGACATCCAGGATCGCAGCCTGAATCGTCGCTACCGCCCAACCGTCTGGCGCATCTGGGGCAATGCCCAGGCCATCAATGCCGGCGACGCGCTCTTTGCTGCTGCCCAGCTTGCGTTACTGCGGACAAACGGGACATCGGCCACACCTTCATTGGTCGTGCGACTCATCGAAGCCTTCAATACAACAACCATCGATATTGTGCGTGGGCAGGTCCACGATCTCGAGAATGAGGGCCGCCCGAACGTGACACCAGAAGATTACCTGACGATGATTGCCGGCAAGACGGCCGCCATCGTCCGGTACTCAGCCTGGGCGGGTGCCCTTGTGGGAGGTGCTTCGGATGAGATCGCTGGCAAGCTGGGCCAGGTTGGAGAAGTGATCGGCATGGGCTTCCAGCTCCGCGACGACATGCTTGGTATCTGGTCACCCGCAGCGGTGACTGGCAAGGACGCCGCAGACGACATCCGGCGTCGGAAACAGTCGCTTCCAATCCTGATCCTTCGCGCACGCGCCTCAGGGGAAGATACGAAACGATTGAATACACTGTTCTCCCAAGAGGAAATCGGACCGGAGGGAGTGCTGGAAGTACTGGCGCTGCTGACCAAATACGATGTCGAGCAAACGATGACGGCTCAGGTCGGGGACGCTCACACCCGTGCAATGACGATTCTCAACGAGGCACTCCCGAACCAGACAAACGCCGCCGTCGACAGCCTAAAGACCCTCGTGACCCAATTGAGTGTGCGCATATCGTAAGGCAACGTCCAGAAGGAGGTGCATCGTCATGGACCAGGATTCGCTCGATCGTTCACTCGGGCCGCGCCTGAGCTGGACCCCGGTCCTCCCGCCGGACGGTGTAACGCTCGCTGGTTGCTCAGTGTCGCTCCAGCATATGGAGGCCGAAGCTCACGCCGCTGCCCTCTATCGTGCATCCCACGGGGAGGGCAGCGATCCCTTTCTATGGCTCTACATGGGCTCAGGTCCATTTGACAGCCTTGAGGAGTATCGCGGCTCCGTTGAGAGGAACAGCATATCCACCGACCCGCTCTTTTACACCATCATCCCCGAGGGTGAAGAGGCTGCTGGACAGGCGTCATATCTCCGGATCGACCCTGCTAATGGCGTCATCGAGATCGGTCACATCTGGTTCGGATCGTCCATGCAGCGCTCACGGGCCGCCACCGAAGCGATCTACCTGCTCGCGAAACACGCATTCGACGAGCTGGGATATCGCCGTCTCGAATGGAAATGCAACGCGCGCAACGCCAGGTCCCGGAGAGCGGCCGAGCGTCTGGGATTTACCTACGAGGGCACTTTCCGCAATGCCGTCGTCGTTCGGGACCGGAACCGGGATACCACATGGTTCTCGATCACCAAAGAGGAGTGGGCGCCGATCCGAAGCGCCTTTGAAACGTGGCTGTCGGACGGCAATTTCGATGCGGATGGCCGACAGCGCCGCGCGCTCTTGGCGATCCGGGAGGCGCCATGAGTTCCTTCCGGCCGCGCCGTCGCGCCGACGTCGACCCCCCTGCCGCGCCAAAACCTGGCACCATCACTGATATCCAGCCTCAACGGCGGGACAACGCCCGTGTCAGTGTCTACATTGACAGCACGTTTGCCTTTGGCCTGCATATTGACCTCCAGCTCGAGCACTACCTGAAAAAAGGCGACGTGCTGGATGAGGAAAAGATTGCGCTCCTGCTCAAGCAGGACGCTGTCAAGAAAGCCATCTCCACGTCCCTCAACCTCATCGCCTATCGCCCTCGTTCAGCGGGCGAGTTGGCAAGCAAGCTTCGCGAGAGGGGCTACGACGCGGAAGCCATTGATGTCGCGATTGGTCGGATGAGGGAGCTGAACTATCTCGACGATCGGAAGTTTGCGGATCGATGGGTGGAATCCCGCCAGATGCATCGGCCCAGATCAACCCGCATGCTCAGGCAAGAACTGCAGCAAAAGGGCGTTGACCGGCAGATCATTGAATCGACCATCGAGGAGGCGGGTATCGACGAGTTCGGGGACGCCCTCGCGCTTGGACAGAAGAAAGTGGAATCATTCCGGGCACTTGAGCCGCAGGTACGGGACCGGAGACTGAGTGGCTTCCTTGCGCGCCGCGGCTACAGCTACGACGTGATCCGGCGGGTGCTGGAGGCGCTGGAGGCCGAGGAGACAGTAGACGGCCAATAGCACGGGACCGCGGCGTCCCCTTTGGCGCAATAAGCTCCTGATTCCTGACCGTAGGAACTGGTGCCGATGCCATGGTATGATGAAAGAAGCTGCAGAAAGACGAGAGTCGATCGACGCCAAACCTTTCTTTCTTCCCCAGATGACTCTATACGTATGCAGGCTCGTTCGCGCCATTGGTCCTGACCACCGGTGCCCACGAGAACAGCGTGTTTGTATTTACTGATCAGGTGGTATCGCTGCGTGACACTCATCGTCATGCGGGTCGGCCACCAGGGAGCACCCCCGGTCTATGGCTGAGATTCGTTGGCTTGGGCACAACTGTTTCCGCATTCGAGCGCGGGAAGCGACCGTGCTGATGGATCCTGTCGGCAAGAAGACCGGATTCACCATGGCAAGGCAAACGGCTGATATCGTCACCCTCTCGCATCAGCATGCCGGCCACACAAACCTTGAAGCAGTGAAGCCCGAGTACCAGGTGATTGACGGCCCAGGTGAGTACGAGCTTCATGGCGTTTTCATCACCGGCATCCGGTCGTATCACGACAGGAACAAGGGCACCGAGGGTGGCTACAACACGATCTATCGCGTGGAATTCGATGGTCTCAAGTTCGGCCATCTCGGCGATCTCGGTCATCCGCTGAACGACGACCAGATCGAATCGCTATCGAGCGTGGATATCCTCTTTGTGCCGGCGGGAGGCGGTCCACTGCTCCCGCCATCCGAGATGGCGGAGGTCGTTGGCGGCATCTCACCACGCATGATCATTCCCATGCAATATCGAGCCGGCAAGGGCGACCAAAGCCGGGATCCAGTGGAACCCTTCTGCAAGCATCTCGGGGCTGAAGTGCCGCAGCCGCTCGAGAAGCTCGTCGTTAGGGCATCTGACCTCACGGATCAGATGCAGCTTGTTCTGCTTACGCCCGACGGCTAAGGGCTGGGCACATCGCTTGCATCGTTATTTGTCCTCATGCTGAATCCTGAAACGTCCCAGGAGGACCTGGATGCCTAAATACGTATTCGTAACCGGTGGTGTGGTGTCGTCTGTCGGTAAGGGCATCACCACGGCATCGCTCGGACGCCTCATCAAGAACCGCGGCGCGAGCGTCTCGATCATGAAGCTGGACCCCTATCTCAACGTTGACCCCGGCACCATGTCGCCCTACCAGCATGGGGAGGTCTTCGTCACCGACGATGGCGCGGAGACGGATCTCGATCTCGGTCATTACGAGCGCTTCATCGACGAGAACCTTTCCCGTGCCTCCAACGTGACGTCCGGCCAGCTCTACTCATCCGTCATTGCCAAGGAGCGCCGGGGCGATTATCTCGGCGGCACGATCCAGGTGATTCCCCACATCACCAATGAGATCAAATCCCGTATTCGGCTCGCCTCGCGGCAACACGATTCGGATGTCGTGATTGTCGAGGTTGGCGGCACCGTAGGAGATATCGAGGGCCAATCCTATCTTGAGGCTATTCGGCAGATGCGCCGGGAGCTCGGCCGTGGCAACAGCCTGAGCATCCATGTCACGCTCCTCCCGGAGGTTGGAGCCACCGGCGAGCTCAAAACCAAACCGACCCAGATGAGCGTTCGCGAGCTTCGCGGGATGGGTATCCAGCCGGATGTCATCATCTGCCGAGCCGACCGCGAGATGCCAGACGACGTCCGGGACAAGATCGCGCTCTTCTGCGACGTCGAGCAGGACGCCGTTATCGGCATGCCGACCGCCTCGTCCATCTATGAAGTTCCGCTGATTCTCGAGGATGCCGGCCTGGGCCGTTACGTCGCCAAGGCGTTTGGTCTTCCGCAGGAGCCAAACCTGCGCGAATGGACCAACATGGTCGAGCATATTCATGAGCCCCGGAAATCGCTCCGTATTGCGCTTGTGGGCAAGTACGTCGAATTGCATGATGCCTACTTGAGCGTCTACGAGTCCCTGATACACGCTGGACTCGCCAACGACGTCAACATCGAGGTTGACTGGATTAACTCCGAAACGGTGACGCAGGAAGAGCTTGAGCGAGAACTCCGGAAGGTCTCGGGTGTCCTCGTTCCGGGGGGGTTCGGCCCTCGTGGTATTGAGGGGAAGGTTTCGGGCGTCACGTTCGCGCGCGAGCACAACATCCCCTACCTGGGCCTCTGTTATGGCCTCCACATGGCCGTGATCGAAATCGCCCGCAATCTCTGTGGCCTGGAGGGAGCAAACTCCACGGAGATCGATGCCAACACACCCTATCCGGTGATCGATCTAATGCCGGACCAGAAGAACGTAGACATGGGTGGCACCATGCGTCTTGGTTTATGGGAGTGCCGACTGCAGCCGGGGACGAAGGCCGCCGATGCCTACGGAACGCCTTCAGTCCACGAGCGCCATCGTCATCGGTTCGAGGTCAACAACGCGTACCGGGATCAATTGGAGGAAGCCGGGTTTACCGTCTCTGGCGCATCCCCAAACGGCCAGCTCGCCGAAATCATGGAACTCAGGGACCATCCGTTCTTCGTCGGTGTCCAGTTCCATCCCGAGTTCCGCAGCCGCCCTAACCGGCCGCACCCTCTCTTCGTGGCCTTCATCGCCGCCGCCAGGGAGGCACTGCCGGAAGGCGCCCAGCGCCTCCTGCCGTTGGAAAAGGAACTTCTGCCGGATAGCAAGCTTATGGTAGAAGTGCGCGCCGGACAGGAGCTAGCGACGCACTAACCTCAAGCACAGCTGGATGCAGAACACCCGCATGGAAATCCATGCGGGTGTTCTGCATCCAGCTCGCCGAGCCTCGGTGCTGCTCTCGGGGCCAGCCCCGTCCCCGCTACTCCTCAGCCGTATCGTGGCAGGACGCATCCCTGGGAAGCTCGAGTGTGAAGATGGCCCCACCACCATCGGCGTCATCGACGGTCAGCGAGCCGCCATGGGCCTTGGCCAGTCGCGCACTAATGTAGAGACCGATGCCGAGACCGTGGCTGCCATTGGTAGCGGTTCCTCCATCATCCTGGCCATCGTCGAACCGATAGTATTGCTTGAAAAGCCGCTTCTGGATCTTGGCAGGGACCCCAGGACCATAATCCCGCACCGTGATCTTTACCCTGTCCGTTCCCGTCTCACAGAGATTCACTTCGACTGGTCCGTCAGGGGCGTATCGGGCGGCATTCTGCATCAGGTTGCCAAGCACCTGTTGAACGCGGGCCGCATCCCAGACAACCGGTAACACGTCTGGGCCCTCAAGCACGAACGGCCGGTCCGGGTTCAGTCCCTTTGCTTCAGTGACCGCCAAACGCGCGAGCATGCTGGCGTCCGTTTCCGCCACGGCAATATCCAGGCTTCCCAGATCGACACGCGACACATCCAGCATCCGGCTGACGAGATCCGCAATACGGTCGACCTGGGTGATAACCGAATCCAGTCGCTCCAGCTCATCATCCGAATGCTCATCCACGCGCTTGCGAATACGCCGCTGCATCAACTGCAGGTTGCCGCGCAAGGAGGTCAACGGGTTGCGGAGCTCATGGGCCACCACGGAAATAAACTCGTCTTTCGCACGATCAAGCGGCTTGAAGTCGGACCGGTCCTGCAGGAGGCCCACCGATCCGATGATCGCACCACGCCCGTCAAAGATGGGCGCATGATTGGCGACAACCTCCACCTGCGTCCCGTCATCCTGGACCACCCGGAGTGGTTGGCCGATGACCTCCTTGTGGGTCTGCAATGGACGAAGTAACGGGTGATCCTCGCCGACGAGAGGAATCCCGTCAGCATCCACAACTGGCAAGCTCTCGGGATGGATTTGCCCGTCCTCCAGGGATCGTCCCCACAGACGGTCTGCTGCCTGGTTGGCAACGGTCACCACACCGGTAGGCTCATCGAGAATGAGGACCGCTTGTGGCAGCTGATCGATGATCGCCATCAGCCGGCCATGTGCGTACTCCAGCTGACCGACCAACATCACCTTGTCGATCGCCTGCGCGCACTGACGTCCCCAGATTGCGCCGAAGGCGAGATCCGAGTCATCAAGCGTGGGCCGCTTCCTGAAGCCCACGAACGCTACGCCAATGCGCTGTCCGTGCATCTGCATCGGGATGATCATTGCAACAGCCTCATCGCCGAGCTCTGACGCCATTGGCTCCGGCACGCGCAATTGGTTAAGGGGAACAACCAGCGGCCGGTAACGTGTGAAGGCGCCGGCTATCACCGGGGATGCCAAGATATCCATGGGCCCTTGAAAGAGCTCCGGACGAACACCTCGAGAGGCGGACAAGTAGAAGTGATCGTCCTCCCCGTGGAGCATGATGGCGCCGCAATCAGCATCCAACTCCTGCGTCAGCCGTCTCAGGGCGGTGTCAACGACTGTCTGTCGATCCCGGCCCGTGTTGATCTCCACCACGAGGTCGGCGACGGCTTGGGAACGGTGGGCCGCGCGCTCCAGCTGCTGCAGCTGCTGCCTGTCCCGAATCTCAGCACGATGCTCCGGGGTGACGTCGCGCGAGACAGAGATGGCACCAACGATCTTGCCATGGGCGATGATCGGGCGTGTACTCGTCCTCAGCAGGAGTGTCTCCCCATTGTTCCGGGTGATCACCTGATCCAAAGTATCCGGCCGCTCGCCGTGGAGCACTTGCATCACTGGAGAATCGTCAATGTCGGTTCCAGTCGCGTCCAGACCGTGCAGGAACTTGGTCCGGAGGTACTCGGTGGCATGCTGGCCCAAGCGGGATTCCTCCTCGGTGAGATCGAACAGGGCCCGCTCAGATGAATTGGAGAGGGTCAGGAACCCCTGCTCATCGAATGCCGAGACCGCGTTGGCGAGCTCATCGAGAATCGCTTCCATCTGCAGCCGGCGTCGGCGCTCGTTCTGCCGCAGCCTGGTGTTGTCCAGGGCGATAGCGACTTGGCTTGCCACCCCCTCAGCAAGAGCCAATTGCTCCTCGGTGAAGTCAATGTCATCCCCGTAACGGTCGCCGAACATGACCCCCACGATTCGGTTCTTGCGGAGGAGTGGAACTATCAAAAGCGGACCAGACGGAAAAGTGTACCCTGCTCCAAGCGGGACGTCCTGCAACGGATCGACCGTGATCCTTGCACTCGGTTCCTCCGTGAGCGCGGAGAATATCGGGAACGCGTCCAGTGCCACCGTATCGGGGAGGTTCGAAAGAGGTTCGCGGACTACTGCCAGACGCGTCCCTCGATTGGCCTCGGCATCGACCAGCCAGAGTGACATGCGATGCAGATACAATGCCTCAGCAGCCTGCTCGGTCGCGATCTGGGCGACCTCTTCGATGGCGCCGTCACTCGCTACAGTGTGGATGCCCTCATAGAGTGCCGCCAGGCGTCTTGCCAGCGTGACATGATCGGGAGTCAGGAGGCTCACTTCCGATTCGGGCTCGTTGCCCTCGGCCTGCTCACTACGATATTTGCGCGGTGCACGATCCTTCATTGGGTGCCAGGCCTGGAGATCGCGTGCCGAGATCAGCGCCATACGCCCCAGGCGTTCCACAGGCAAACACCCCTTCCGTACCGCGCGCGAGACAGTATGGTAGGAAACACCCTTGAGCCGGGCGGCCTCGGCCATCGTAAGACGATCCCTATCCAGGTTCACATTCCCATCGGAATGGCGTTGAGTTCCGTTGGTACCGTTGTTCATGAGCAACCAGCCCTTGCCTGGTGAGACCTATTGGGCATCACCACCCCGAGGATCACAAACAGGTCTTGCCCGGATACTCCAGGATGTGTCGAGCGACAACAAGCGGGCAGATTGCACGTTCCTCCGTGCCCACCTTGCGCAGACCCGTACGTTCCCCAGCACATCGCATGTGTCCACAGTTTTGCACACCTTCGGCGATGTTGCTAGAGCACCGGATGGCTCTCTCAAACTGCCCCGGGTTTACGTTACTCCGGCATGGGGTCGGCAGCACGATTAAACCGCGCCGAGACCGCTTCGTCCCTGGCGCGAACCATGTCGTGAAGCTCGCGCTGAAACTGCTCCATACGGGAGCGCAGGGTCCCATCGCTTGCCGCCAGGATACGCACAGCCAGCAATCCCGCATTCCGGGCATTGCCGATCGCGACTGTTGCCACCGGCACGCCCGCCGGCATCTGCGCGATCGACAAAAGTGCATCGACCCCGGCAAGCGCCGTTGCCACAACAGGGACACCGATCACCGGCAGTGGCGTAGCGGAGGCAATCATGCCCGGCAGATGGGCCGCGCCACCGGCGCCGGCGATGATCGCCCGCACGCCCCGGCCCGCGGCACCGCGCGCGTACTCGAGCATCTCATCGGGCGTGCGGTGCGCGGAGAGAATCCGCACCTCGGAATCGATGTCGAATTCCGCCAATGCGGTGATCGCTGCCTCCATCGTCGGGAGATCCGAGTCGCTTCCCATCACGACACCCACCACTGGCGCCTGTTGTCCCGTCATTGCGACTCCCCCTTACCCATCAGCTGGTGAACCGCCAGTGACGCCCGATACCGAACTTCCTGCCGGTCCGTCCCTAACACGGTCACATGCCCGAGCTTGCGTCCGGGCCGCACGGCCTTGCCGTAGAAATGCACGTGAGCCCCGCGCATTCCAAGCGCGGCTGGCAGTCGCGTCACCGGGTCCGATCCATCCTCCGGACCTAAAAGATTCTCAGTCGCGATCGCAGGCGCCCGAAGGCTGGTATCTCCCAGGGGCAGATCCAGTACAGCGCGCAGGTGTTGCTCGAACTGGGACGTTGTGGCGCCCTCGATCGTCCAATGCCCGGAGTTATGGGGTCGCGGCGCAAGCTCATTGATATAGAGATGGCCGTTCGAGAGGAAGAACTCGACCGCGAGCACACCCACCGCCTCGATCTCCTGCGCAATCATCCGCGCCACGCCAACTGCCTCGGCGATCAACCGGATGTCCGCGTCCACCGGCACGCAGAGCTCGTTGCAGACACCCTCACGCTGCACGGTCTCAACCGGCTCCCAGACAACCAGTTCCCCATTCGGACGCCGTGCAACCAGCACAGCCAGCTCACAGTCCAGGTCGAGATACTCCTCGACCAGCAACACCAGCCCGGCCCCCTGCGCCTCGGTGACCACCTGGTGCGCCTCGGCCTCGTCGGCAACAACCCAGACACCGCGCCCGTCATAACCGCCGCGCGATGCCTTCACCACGACCGGCCATTGATGCTCCTGGGCAAAACCAAGAACGTCATCAATGTCGTCGACATCACGGAACGCCGGGACCGGAAGACCCGCTGCGGCCAGCTCGGCTCGCTGGCGTCGCTTGTTTTGCGCCAGCGCCATGGTTGCCGATGAGGGGTAAACCACATGACCCTCGGCTTCAAGAGCAGCCAGCATATCGGGATCGACCAGCTCGTGATCGAAGGTCAGTACATCGCTGCGTTTGGCAAGCTCCCGAATCTTGTCAGGATCATCCGGCGGCCCGACGATCACATCCGGCACAACTTTCGCCGCTCCATCCTGCGCATCGACAGCGAGCAGCACCAACCGGATATCCAGTGGGATCGCCGCTTGCGCCATCATCCTGGCAAGTTGCCCTGCCCCCACAATGCCTACCGTACGCGTCGTTGTCATGTGTCGTTGCCTCGCGGCACAGGACGACCCCCGGACTGGAGCGAGAGACGCACCGATCCGGGGGTCAACCTGATGTCATGCCTGTCCTATGAGATCGGCTTCGGCTCGCGATGCTCGACCTCGCCGGTCAGCGCCTTGTCGTCTGCTACCTGGATCCGGAAACGCCTGGCCATCTCCGCCTCAGTCAGACGCTGCGCCTGCTCGCCCTCGATCTTCGCCTCCTGGATGAGCGAGTGAGAAGCCGACTGCAGCTCACTTCCCCGCTGGGGAGCAAGAAACGCGGCAATGCCCCCTCCGACAGCAGCCCCGAATGCGCTGCCTACACCGAACTTGAAAATCCGCTTGACCGCTTCCATGTATCACATGCTCCATTTCATAAGGTGTTGGACAAGAGGGATTACTCGTGGCGACCGATCAGTTTCCACAGGAAGGCGAAAACCGCCCCGAAGACGGCACCGAACACCGCGGCGGTCTTCATGTCCACTGTCGTCT
The DNA here is from genome assembly GCA_030447145.1 of Thermomicrobiales bacterium. GTDB lineage: Bacteria > Chloroflexota > Chloroflexia > Thermomicrobiales > UBA6265 > UBA6265. The sequence goes on along the minus strand of JAUJLY010000039.1, from coordinate 2,079 downwards.
CGACGTTGCCACCCGCCTTGGCATCTCTGCTGAAGAGCATCCACGCACGAATATTGCCAGCGGCCTCGACGGATCTAGCCTGGAGCATCGAGACGTGTGCCCCTTCATGAACTGACGCCTTCTCGGAGCTGCTGAAGATAATGGACCCGTTCTCGACACGCAGCTCGCCGCTGGTCGCCATGATCACTGACGACTGATGGAGCTCCACCGTGTCCGCCCGTAACTGCAAGACCCCGGATTGAGTGAGTTTGCTGGATCCGCCCTCAATGGACTTCGCGCCAGAATTGGTAAGGAAGGCCTTCTGGGCGTGAATGTGTTCCGCGCCGGACCGGTCCATGGTGACCTGAAGGGCATTGATCGTATCGACGGCTTCATTCACCATGCCGCGATCCTGCTCAGCCTCAATCGCTTCGTCCGGTAGTCCCTGGATTCCCGCGGACTCCTCGGGAAACCGACTATCCTGTTCCTGGGCGGCGGCTCCACCGTCAATGCGAATGCCCCGATCGTCGAGCCAGTCCTGATCAACTTCGTTCTCCGCCTGGCGATCATGCTGGGTCACGAATATGCCTTTCCTTGCCTTGCAGAGCTGCACTCCGGCAAGGTTCTCCGGGGCGCCATTCAGCATTCAGTCGGTCTTCCGGTTCAGGTTGCGGTGAATTGCGCCCGCGTTCATCCTGACCCGAGTGTAGCAAAACCGCCCGGTAGGAGCTCAAACCTCGCCCAATGCCTGTGATTTTGCCGTCAGTGGCTCACCGGAGTAAACAACGCCTCACCGGCTGATCTTCAAGCGTGCTGGGGTCGATCAAAACATGGACCTGGGATATCCTGCTGCAGATGTCGTAACCCGCTCGACTCGAAGGACAAGCGTCCGAAACGGGACAGATACCTCATGCAAACACGCCATCCAGGAGTGCCACAACACCGCCCGCTTTCCATTGCCCACCGGGCCGGTAACAGCATCATGGAGGCGCAAAGGGCGGCCGCTATCGGGTGCGACCTGATCGAGACCGATATCTGGAGCCGGGCCGGCAGACTGGAGGTGCGGCACATGCATCGCATGGGCCCTTTGCCGATCCTGTGGGAGAAGTGGCGCGTCCGCATCGGCTGGCCGCGCCTGACACTTCACGAACTCCTTGACGGCCTGGACGATGAAGCCCAACTCTTCCTTGATCTCAAGGGAGACAACCCCGATCTCGGCCGCACGATCGTAGAAATGCTCCGGACGCAGGCGACTGCCAGGAAAGCAGTCCTGTGCAGCCGAAGCTATTCCCAGCTCGATCCTCTAGTCGGCGAGCCTGGAGTCACCATCTTCTACTCCGTGGGCGAGTTGAAAGAGTTCGCCGCGGCATGGCCGCGTCTCGAGAGAATGGAATGGCCCGCGATCTCGATGCATCGCAAGCTCGCCACACCAGAGACCATCAATCGTCTTAAGCACATGCAGGCAACGATCATCTGCTGGAATGTCAACACAACCGAACAAGCTCGCCACCTCCATCAGCTGGGGGTGGACGGTTTCACCAGCGATAACCTGTGGATGCTTCGCCAGATCGCCGAACGCGGTGCTGAGGCGCTGCAGTCATGAGAGATTGCCTGCCTCAACGGTAATCAGGGAACGGCCTACAAGATCCTCGCGAGATCCAGCACGTCACCGAGCATGCCAGCAGCCGTGACCGCTGCACCGGCACCCGGGCCGGAGATAACGGTTGGGTACTGGTCGTAGCGACGTGTGCGGATAGACACGATGTTCTCCGGGCCCTGCAGCGCACCGAGCACCTCTATTCGCGGGATCGGCCTCAACCCGACAGAGACCTCACCATTCTGCGACAGCGTGGCCACGTACTTCAGTGACGCGTTCACGGCCTCAGCGTCGCGGGCCATGGATCCAATATGTTGATCCATTGCACCCAGGCGGTCGAGAAACGTTGAGACATCAACGTCTGCCAGGTCGGCTGGCACCAGAGATTCCACTGTGATCGCATCCAGGTCCACCTCCCGCCCCATCGTTCGGGCCAAGATCAATGCCTTGCGTGCCACGTCAAGTCCGCTGAGATCGTCGCGCGGATCGGGCTCGGTGTAGCC
>JAUJLY010000362.1 GCA_030447145.1 Thermomicrobiales bacterium | reverse complement strand
GGACGCGCGTCACTCTGGGGTGCGGCCGTCCGCATGGTCGAAGACAAACCGCTGTCGGGAGTTGGCGCGGGAGTTTTTGATCACCACTATCGAGTATATGTGCCTGTATGGTACGACCGATTCCCGCGCGGGCAGGCACACAATGGCTGGTTACAGATGGGGGCACAGGCGGGGGTTTTTGGAGTTCTGGCGTTCACGGGATGGGTGGCGGCGGCGCTGGTATCCTTGATCGGCGCCGTAAGGCGGAGTACCGATCCTCGTTCCAGAGCATTGGCATTGGGGGCGCTAGCCATCATGGTCGCATTCACCGTACACAGCTTGGTTGATTATCTCAATGTGCTCAGCTTGGGGCTACAGCTCAGCTGCATTTTGGCAATAGGGCTCAATCTTGCACCTGACCCACTCGATTGTGCTGACCGAAAGCGTGCCCCTGGTCCCTCTGCGTCCGTGGTCGTGCCGCTAGAAGCCGAGCGGGCATGACCGCCGAGTCTACGAAGTTCCTTCAGAACCGGCCCGTCGAGGTGGATTCTGTAAGTGCGGCTCACGGCACGACAATGGAAAATGAGCCCGACAGGCAGGATCCGGCGCCCGATTCGCTCGGCAGACGCTTCCTAAACCTCCGCACTTTGGTTTCCTTTGGGATCGCCATCGCTATTCTCTTCTTTGTTTTTCGAGGTTTGGGAATCGATCTGGGAGACGCATGGGGGAGGATGAAACAGGCCAATCTCGTGTTGCTCGCCGGCGCCCTGGCGATCTTCTATTCGACGCTGGCCGCTCGCGCCTTGCGCTGGAAATACATGCTCGCCCGTGCGGGGATCAGTAGGGCGCAGGGGTATCCTGTTCCCGCATTTTCAGGCATGTTCCAGATCATCCTGCTCTCCTGGTTCGCCAACTGTGTGGTGCCCGCTCGACTCGGTGACGCGTATCGAAGCTTCCTTCTCAAGGAGCGCACTTCGGCATCGTTCGGAATGTCCCTTGGCACGATTCTCGCCGAACGCCTCATCGATCTCGTCATGCTCGTCACCGTCCTGCTTGGCTCCGGACTCGTTGTCTTCGGCACACGGGCACCGGACCAGGCGGAGACCGCCTTCCTGTTTGGAGGAGGCGTCGTCCTGTTTGGTGTTGTCGGGGTCGTGGTGCTCTGGCTTCTAAGGGACCGCATCGAGCAGTTGCTTCCCGTACGCGTGATGTCTCACTACCGGAAATTGAACGTCGGGATCTTCAAAGTCCTGAGGAAGCCGATACCCTATGCGGCAACGAGCGTGCTGCTCTGGTTGGGCGATGGATTACGGGTTTACCTGGTCGCGTGGTCGCTTGGGCAGCGAATCTCTTATCAAGCCGCAATCATGGTCGCGCTCATCAGTGCTCTTGTGTCAGTGATTCCCTTCACCCCCGCAGGGCTGGGCTTCGTTGAGGGATTCATGGTGACTGCGCTGACCCAGATTGGTGTGCCGCCAGGAGTTGCGATCGCGATTGCCTTGCTGGACCGCATTGTGACGTACTTCAGCCTCATCGTGTTCGGGCTACCCCTCTATCTGTGGGCGCTTCGGAGCGATCTCAAGGGTGTGCGTGAAAACCCTGGTTGAGGCGAGTGCTGCCTTCCATCAGGGAGCAGGAATAGGGCGCTATGCGCGCAATATCCTCACCAAGCTCATCAACGCCAGCGACGATGAGGAGTGGGTATTGGTTCGCGCGCCAGACGAAAGGGCTGCAGCTTCGTATTTCGACCCGGCGAGGTCTAATCGAGTGAAGGTGGTCACGCTCCCGTTCAGCCGCCGAAACGCCGACCGCCTTTGGTTTCGGATGCGGGTGCCGGTTGATATCCGGCTGTTCGGGGGCAGGGGAGATGTCGTCTACTCCCCGGATTTCACCGCACCGCCAATGCTTGGTGTGCGGCGGATGATCACGGTGCACGATCTCGCGTTCGTGACGCATCCTTGCCATACCACCGAAGCCCTCCGTCGTTATCTGGAAGGCGCGGTACCGCGTGAGGTCGCGCGTGCTGACAAGGTGGCTGTCGTCTCGCAGGCCACACGCAAAGATGTCGTCCGCTTGCTGGGGGTGCCTGAAGACAAGGTCGTTGTTGTAGCGAACGGTGTTGATGATCGCTTTTACCAGGCGGCACCGCTGGACGGGGCGGCACGAAAGAGACTTCGACTGCCAGAACGTTACCTGCTGATGGTGGGCACGATTGAGCCACGCAAGAACCATCTGAACGCCATGCGGGCACTGGAGAGATCGCAGGTCGGCCAACATCTTCCATTGGTGATCGCTGGTCGCCCCGGATGGGGACATGAACGGACGATGGAGGAAGCGCGGCGACTGGTGGATCGCGGGCTTGTCCATCTCCTGGACTACTTCCCGGATGAGGGCCTGCCCGGGCTCTATGCAGGGGCGAAAGCCGTACTCTATCCTTCCTGGACCGAGGGGTTCGGCCTTCCTGTCGTCGAAGCACTTGCATCCGGCACACCCGTCGTGACGGGGACTGCACCCGCGCTGCGAGAGGTTGGTGGGGACGAGGCAGTATATGTTGATCCCGGAGACGTTGAGGGGTTGGCGGATCGGATTCGCCACGTGGCCGAGCTGGAGTCCTCGGACGCCGATCGGGCACGCAGACAAGAGTGGACAAGGCGGTTCTCGTGGGATACTTCGACCTCTACCGTTATCGAAAGCCTCAAGACTCTGAGCCGGAGGTAGACGGAGCGGAGACGGAAAAGGAACTTGAGCCGCTACCGAAGCTCACGCTATCGGAGTTCTGGCCGCCGTCACCGCGCGTGAAGCCCCTTTTGATCGGGATGGGTTTTTTCTTACTCAACTTCCTTATGCTCTGCATTTGGGCGTGGGCGCTCTACGTCAATCGGTAGGCCAAATCTTCGAGCCGTCCGTTAAGTGAGGATGAGTACACACGGAGGTTGACGCACCCCGGAACCTTTGGTACTCTTTCTGGGCTGTTGGAGGCGTGGTGTAGTGGCCTAACATGCAGCCCTGTCAAGGCTGAGATCGCGGGTTCGAATCCCGTCGCTTCCGCCTCTTATAACTTTTGCAGCGCGTTCCGGGGCAGCCGTATTGGCTAGCCCCGTTTCGTTGTCCAGAAGGCTCAGATTAAAAAATGGTGCAAAGTCGGGCTTTGGGATTACGGCGCTGACTTGATGGCCAGTGATTTCGACTTCCTGGAAGATGATCCGAGCAAGAGCATTGCGCTGGTTCGAAGTGGCCGACGTCCACGCCTTTGGCAGGTCTCGCAAGAATGCAGCAGCTTTTGCTAGGACCTCTGCGTAGTCCATGGAGCCGCATGACGATGCAAGCTCTGCCTGGAGTTTGTCGCGCTCGAACAGATACTCCTCTCGCCCCATATCGCCCCATTTGTACATGTCCTTGAGTCTGAGGAGCCGTGACTGCAGTTGCTGTCGGCGCTGTGTCGAATCATCGTGCTTGTTTGCCACTTGTTGTTGCAGACCCACGATATCGTTGATGAGCCCCTCTGGAAGCTCAAAGGTTCCAAGATAGCTGGACAGTTGCTCCTCAAGCAGCTCGAGCATGCCCGATCGCTGCGTGCACTTGGTCGCTTGACCGCCCTGATAGCAGTAGTACCGTGCT
>JAUJLY010000361.1 GCA_030447145.1 Thermomicrobiales bacterium | reverse complement strand
AAACAGATATGTTCAGTGCCTACGCTTTCTGGAGATACGTCACTCTATCACAGCTGCTGAGAACTGGCGAAACCATATACAGAACGGAATCAACGCCAGTAGATGGCAGCCATAACTCATTACCCCACAAATCGAGTCGCTCAATGACCAGATAGATGCACTGGAATATGTGCTTTATGACCCGAAGCTAGCCTCGGCGATGCGCCCGGTCGTCACATCGTACCCCTCGGCTTCGAGGTCCCACGCATAGGTAAAAAGTCCCGCATTCAAGATGACGCCTCCTTAGTCCTCGCGTAGATAGGAGATATGCCCGCCGTCGACGAGCAGTGTCTGCCCGGTGGTCCATTCCGATTCCGGCAGGCAGAAGAAAACGACGGCGGCGGCAATATCTTCGGCCCGGCCGAGGCGTCCCATGGGAATACGCTCGCTCCAGACCTGCAACGCACCAGAGTCTGTTTGCTCCTGGGAACCCGGACGTTCAGGCACGGCGCCGGGAGCGACGCAATTGGCACTGATGCCATGCTGGCCCAGCTCCCAGGCCATGCAGCGGGTCATCGCCTGCACACCGCCCTTGGCGATGTTGTAGACCATCTGCTGCTTGTGCGCGGCGAAGACGCCGATGGTGCTGATATTGACGATGCGGCCGCGAATGCCATACGCGATCATCTCGCGTGCGAGGTGCTGGCTGAGGATGAAGGGGCTGCGGACATTCGTGTTGAGTTCGGTGTCCCACTCTGCGTCTGTCACGTCGAGAAAGGGCTGTGGCTGGCTCATGCCGGCGTTGTTGACGAGGATGTCGAATGGGCCCGCCGTTTCCAGCGCACGGATCGCAAGTGCATGTGCCTCTTCCGGCTTCGCGAGATCGGCGGGAGATCCCCACGCCTTTACCCCGAGCGTCTCGATCGCGGCAATCGTCGCCTCTACGTCCTCCTGTTTGCGCCCGGAGACATAGATGCTGGCGCCTTCCCGTGCCAACCACTCGGCCGTGGTGCGGCCAAGACCACGGGTACTACCGGTTACCAGGGCGGTCTTTCCATGCAAGCGGCCAATGCGAGGGTGATGGCCGTGCAATGCTGGTGCGTCAGTCAACGGACGATCCTTCCGGGCGCATGAGACCAAACCAACGGCACGCGACGGGCGCGGACGGCCCGCAGGCCGACGTCAATTGTGACTTGGATGGTAGGTAAAGCCATCAAGCATCAAAGCTACTGATCTGCCCCCACTCTTTGGTCCAAGCATTATGAGAGTCCGGCGAGTGGCGGCAGCGATCCAGCTGCCTTGATCAGGTGGTGCCGGATGGAAAATGATCACTGTCCGTGGCTTCCCATTCCGGTCAGGCACCTCAGGAACAAAGTCATACCCCGCGCAGACCATCTGGCCGAGGTACCGCACAAACGCTTTGCTCGTTCTCTCGAAGAGGTGAATGTCGCGGCCGTTGGCAGCGTGGTCCAGGAGCGATCTATTGCCCCGCACGAACGCCATGTCTCCGAGTTGACCTTCGCCCGAATAGCGGAACGTGCCGTCGGAATCACAACCATCTTGATATCCGTAGAGCTCTCCCGTGTCCCCTGTGAAGGCAAAGATCAGGGGATGGCTCGACGGAGTGCTGATGCCACCCTGTTGTTGTCCTCCGAATCGAGTGTGGAGGTCACGCCGCCGATAGGTGCGTCCGCGTTCGAACATGGGGAACGTCCTGTTAGCTAGTCACGACGAAAGTCGAGGCGAGATCTGTCGAGTTTACGAGATGGCTGACATAGAAGATCGTTTGGTCCCACCTATTGTGGTCTGGTGCCGTTTGTAGGACAATTGTTCTACCAACCGAAGACGCTATCACGAGTGGTGCTGACACGTCAGTGCCCGGCAACCTGGCTTCGACCGCCAAGGTGCCTGCCCTCAGAAAGGAGGGGATAGGCCTCAGCAATGAGGAACCAAGGGTCGCACACCCTGCCTTCCGTGCAGGGTTTTCTTCTGCTCGCGGTTCCTCATCCCCAAGCGATCAAGCAGCGTCTCCCATTTGAACGACCGCGCGTCATGAGGAGGACACGATGGGATCCGACGACCGATCCGAGCAGTACCGGCAAGACATCGAACGGATCATCCGCCACCTCGTCGAGGACGGTGGCGCAGGGGGCACTGTCGATCCAGAGGGACTTTCTCTCGGTATCCCAAACTGGGAGGAGCAGACCAAGGATCGGCGGTTCGCGGAGCGAGTCAAAACACATGGCTATCCGCTGGGCTTTGCCAAAACGCAACTCCGTGTGCGTGATCGGCTCGTGGAGGCGCAGCGTACCCGGGTAGAGGCCGCGGACATCCAGGGAAGGGATGCATACGCGAACGCGCATGATGCGGTGGCGTGGGTGCTGGATGCAGAGCGCTTTCTGGGGAGTTTCAACCAAGGTGTCCCCGACCGCTTCCCGGCCGAGACCGTCGACAGCGTTGCGGAGCGGTTTCTCGCTTGGCTCGATCACCGGGGCTTCACCGTCGTGTCTAAGGAAGTCCATCGAACAAGCGATGAAACCACAGGAGAGGGAGGGACATCAGCGATAGCAGCAGGCGGGCCCGGTGATGAGATGCATGGTCAGCCAGAAGACGCCGAGGTGGAATTCGAGGACGAGGAGCTAGTAGACGAAGAGGAGGACGAGGACGAAGTCGACTGTCCCCTGTGCGAAGGTAGCGGCTCTTTAGGGTCGTGGGCAGGAGACGGCGAATGCTACTGCTGCTATGGCACTGGCAAGATCCCCCGCGAGGATGCTGAGTCTTTTCAATATGACACCTTCACGTGGCAGGCCAAAGATATTCGTCAGTTCAAGGCAGATGGTGCTCCCGCGTGGTTGTTCGACTCCACAAAGTACGACCCACGGGGCGAGGCAGCACCGGGAGTCGACTGGAGCGGCCTCGCCTTCAGCGAAGTCGACCTCCATGGCGTCGACCTGTCAGGGGCAAACCTAAGCGGCTGCTATTTGGAGCTTTGCGATCTCAGCCATACCAACTTGGTTGGAGTAGACCTTACCGCCGCTGACATCGCTTATGTGGATTTCCGCGGCGCGAACATGACCGGCGCCAACCTGACTGATACCGACCTGGAAGATGCGGAATCGCTTGAGGGCACGCTTCTCAAGGATGTGATCGGCCTCAGTCAAGAAGCGCTTGCTGCCTACGTTGCGGCGGGAGCCGTGTTGGACAGCGGCGCACGGGACGAAGACTGACAGAGCCATCGGTACGCCAAAGATGATTCAGCAGAGAGGAGTAGAAGTCATGCGTGGACACATCGAGAAGCGAGGAAAGACGTGGTCAGCAGTGATCGACATGCCACGCGATCCGGTGACGGGCAAGCGGCACCAGAAACGCATCACCGCACCGACAAAGCGCGAGACCGAGGCCAAGATGGTGGAGTTCATCGCCAGTGTCCAACAGGGCGGCTTCACGGATCCTGGGCGGTTGACGGTGCGCGAGTACCTCGAACAGTGGCTCCGCACGGTCGAGTCTACCCTTCGTCCGTCAACGTATCGTCGTTACGCGGACCTAATGCGCAAGCACGTGGTCCCAATTATCGGCAATGTGCAGCTTGCCAAGCTTACGCCACTGCATATCCAGAAGCTCTATG
>JAUJLY010000360.1 GCA_030447145.1 Thermomicrobiales bacterium | reverse complement strand
CACCATACGTTCGCTGGTGTCCATGTTCTCTGGTTGCTGATTTCGATCGCTCATGGTCTTCCTCCTCAAATCCTTCCGGTACGCTGCTATTCGATTGAGCCCGGTACATGGGATGTCTGATGCAGGACATACGCCAATGCTCCCCAACCCCATCTGCTGATGCAGGCGAAGATGCTCTGCAAGCTTCATGCACAGCTGATACCACAGGTAGGCTCGTTAGTGGCTGCGTCGCGGCGGGATGCGCATGGAGACGGCCATCCGGTTCCATACATTGATCCTTACAATGGCCCACGTCAGTTCCACCGTCTCCTGCTCGTTGAAGTAGGTACGTACCTCCTCGTAGAGATGATCAGGGGCCTGGCTCTGCGGCAGCAGGGTCAGCGATTCAGCCCAGGCGAGGGCAGCCCGCTCGCGCAACGAGAAGATATCGCCCGCTTCGCGCCAGACAGCTACCAGGTCGATGCGCTCGTCTGTCAGTCCCGCCTTGCGTCCTTCAGGGATATGGATCGACAGGCATGAGGCACATCCATTGATCTGCGAGGCGCGAATATAGACCAGCTCAAGCAGTTGCGCGTCCAGGCCCGCTGCCCAAGGCGATCCAAGCGCGGATCCGCCTCCTGGCCAAACGGGAATCCCATGCCCGATTCCTGGAGCGGCTCTCGGACGAGCCGAGGTTTAGCAATAGCCGTCCGGGATCGGTCCAGGAGGCGGCGGAGGACGATGAGGAGCCCGCGGATCCATCACCAGAGGAGCCCTAGAACGCGCCAGGATCGCCACCACGCAATCGAAGCAATCGACGCGGCTCCTGTTAGACCTGGAGCGGCCGGAACTACGTTAGGAAGACCCCATGCATCGGGATGACGACGAACCGACTCCAGCGGCAATGGCCACGCAAGCAGCGGCACTCGACGTCGAGGGCCGGCGTGCCGTTGATGCGGAAGATTACGCCGCAGCCCGCGTAGCGTTCGAGCGGGAACTGGTCCTGCGCCGGGAACTGGGTGACACGACCGGCATCATCTACGGGCTGGTCCATGTTGCCTGGGTGTGCCGGGTCAGACAGGGAGACGCTGCCGCCGCTCGGCCGTTGCTTGAGGAAGCACTGGCTATCGCGCGCGAGCACAGCCCGCAGCACGTCGGTGTCGTCCTCGGGAGCCTGGCCGACCAGGTGCTCTCCGAGGGGGACTTCGCAAGCGCCGATCAACTTACCAGGGAGAGCCTCGCCCTGCTTGTCTCGATCACGCGTGACGCTGGGACTATGGGTGCCATCCTGGAGGGTCTCGCAATGGCCGCAGCCGGCCAGGGTGAGTGGGTGCGGGCCTTGCGCCTGTTCGGCGCGGCGTCGGCGCTGCGCGAGGCCGCGGGCATGCCGCAGGTCCAGCCCGCCGTCGTCGCGCGATTTGACCGGTACTTGGGGCCTGCGCGGGCAGCATTGGGCACCGCCGCGGCGAGAGCAGCCGAGAGGCAAGGGAGGGCCATGGATCTCAACCAAGCCCTCGAAGAGGCATTGGCGGACGTCGACGGCAAGGCTTACCGGGGCGATTGAACGCGTACAGCGCGCCGATAGCTCCAGACATGGCTCCCGATATCTCCCGATATCTTTGGGGGCCATTCGGATCTAAACGCTCCGGTATGATGAGGGTCCAGATACGTAGCCGTCCATCGCGAAGAGCCCAGTAAGGACAAAGCCGTGGTTCGCTTGATCTTCACCATCTCGGTTTGTTTGACATTGATGATAGCCAGCCTTCTACCTGCTGGCGCGCAAGACTCCGGGGATGGATCGCAATCACTTTGTGTTGTCGCTCCGGATGAAATCATAGAGACGTTCGGGCGTTCGCCGGATTCGAGCATAGGTTCACTGGCGGGCAAGCTTGGCGGCCCCCTTGAGTCGTTTCTGCAGATCTATGGCGTTGACGGTCAGTTCATGCAACCCGGCTGTGCGGCATCGAGCAAGATCAGTAGTCAAGCATCCGTGGACGGTACGACTGAAATCGTGACCGCCATCGAGCTGGTTGCCGAAACGAACTGGACAGTTGAAGAAGCGCTCAGCATGGTCAGCGAAGTGGTCCCGCCTGATATCACCATGGAAGATGCGGTCGAAAATGAAGATTTGAACAATATAGTGATATCCGCATCCAGCAAAGCTCTTGCCGATGCCTCCGCACTGGGGAACTACGCTATCACTGGCAATGAATCTCCAGCTGGCAGAGTGAAGATCGTGGTCTCTTTGGCGCCCGACGACACCATACCGAATGTGGTGGTCCAGATGGAGGGCGTGGTCATTCAATCCAGTCAAGACAGCGCTGAGGCTGCTCAATTACCGAGTAGAGGCCTGGGCCTCACGGGCCAGCAGTGGATAGCGCTCTATGGCGAGCCGCTCGACACCGACTTCGATGATGTCGTCACGAGCTTTGCTGGCGGCGGTGTTCGTGTGGACCACAGTTTCTTCGAGGAGGATGGTCAAGCTATCCATTTCCAATTGATGTTCGAGACTCCCGGGGATGTGCAAACAGCAGAAGCGATGGTCCAACGGTACATTCCCACTGACTCACTACAGATCAGTGAGTATTCAGCACCAGTCAGCAACTCTCGGGTAGTGCTGTATCACAGCGACTGGCTCGCGAATGAAATCAAGCCCGATCCTGAGCTGGACACGCTCGGTCTTGATCTGTGGACCAATGCTGAACCCGGAGACTTTGTCGCCATCTATGGTTGGGCTAACGGCGATCCCTCGACGGGAGCGGTGAGTCGCGTGGTGATCAGTATCGGCAACAATCCATAAACAAAAAAGTGGCACTCGATCGGTTGCCATCTCGCCCTGACCAGACAACCAGAGTTCCAGACTCCTTCGTAGGCGATGGGCACGAAGCCGACGGCCTCGTTGACATCCAGCATGGGGCGGTTCTCCTCGGCATTGCCCGTCAGGATGAACGGGGACTCCGGACTGAACGCCTGCAGTTGCTGGATGTTGGCGATCTTGGTGAGCATGCCGAGCCGGTGACCCCGATGCTCCTTCAGCACGAGCGTGACGCCCTGGCCCACTGGTTGTGCCCGATCCTTTGGCACCGACAGGCCGTTGTACGCCACCAAATGCCCGCTCGGGATGTGCTCGACCGCGGCTCCGAGTGCCGTGTGTCCGGCCCTGACCCGGCGCTCGTCGTCTTTGCGCACCCGTTCGGCATCCCACGGTTCCTCATCGATCTCCAGATTGCCGGCCGGGGCGTCAGTTGCCATTCGGGTGAAGATCACGGCTACGTCATCCTGCCATTGCTCCGGCGTCGAGCCGATCCAGGTATGCACGCGATACTCGGCGCCCGCCTTCGCCTCTGCCGCTCCCCGATGCCGCTCCAGGGTGGCGGGGTCGACCGGGAGATGAAGCATGCTGTTACGGTACACCTGTTCCAGGGTGTAGTCGCGATTGAGCAGGAACCGCGCGTTTCGCTCCTCGCGGGGGATCGCGCCAAAGCCGGTGGGCGATGCCAGTTGTGGTCCATCGGCGGGGCGGTGAAACGCACCAAGCTGGACGACAGGCCTTCCAGCCTCACGGGCGAGGGCTTCCATGCGGTCGAACAGGGCCGTGCCAAACCCCTGCCCTCGCCAGGCGGGAT
>JAUJLY010000359.1 GCA_030447145.1 Thermomicrobiales bacterium | reverse complement strand
AGTGGTACCGTCCACGTCGGTTATGACCTCAGCACTCTCAGTAGTACCGTCCACGACCGTTGGATCGGCACCGGGGACCGCAGCGAGAATGGCGTCGCACTGTTCATCGGCCAACGGCGGTTCACTGGCATCGACATCACCGTCACCGTCGAGGTCGATGCTGATCTCGACGGCTTCGGTGGCGTCAACGTCTCCATCGTTGCTGACATCCAGCGCATCACAAATCTCGAAGGTAGGTTCACCCCCAGGAGCCGGCGGAAAACCTTCAACGAGACCGCACTCGCCCGCGTTTACGCTCGCCAGAGCCGTTACATCCAGCGCGATACCTGCGGGTAGGTCGGTAGCTGCGAGGTCCGTATCCCCTACACCGGTGCCATCCACGCCGATAAGACCTGCGTTGAGCAGTGTGATACAGACATCCAGGGTGACATCTGGAGCCTGCAATCTTGCTAGTTGTGCCTTCGATCCATCGCCGGGCGCCGCTGTAGCCGACATTGCGACCATCGCCATGAGGCTCGTTAGCGTTACCAGCACGACAAACCGCCGTACGAACGGCATCCGTTTCATTCCTGTCATCTCGCCCCCCGGCTCGAACGACCCCCTTACTTGGAGACCGATCGTTGTATTCTCCCATCGCATCATATCACGCGTCGGGACATGGTAATGACACATGATGAAGGCCGGTCCCCTCAGGGGACCGGCCTTCATCATCTTTCCGGGTTCGGGGTGGAAAACCCGGTCTGGAATGAATGGCACAGGCGAGCCAATGAGTGGCTCCCTTACCGGTGCCGTTCCGGTAGTGTATCAAAGATTACCTTGCCACGGGCAACGCCGATCATAACACCATGATCGGCCCTGTCATTATTGTCGATGGCTGTGTAGGTGTTGGCAACCACGCACCTGATACTCTCCACCGCCTGCCCTGTTACAGCGATACGGAGTAAGGAGATTGCATGGTCGGAGTCATAGTTAGCCGATCGATGTGATGGTCACATTCCATTCTGATTCAGTCGTCACCTCGAGGATATAGTCCCCCGCCTCAAGCTGGTCAGATACCGTGAACGTCCCCGCCTCGCTCGACTCCACCTCAAACGCAGGGACCGGCTCGCCATCTTCTGTAACTACCCGCGCGGAGAAAGGGGAAGTTACATGGGCAGTCAGATGATAGACACCGGCGTCATCGATCTCGAAGGGGATAGATCGGTCACCGTTGGAGGAAAACGAGGCGGAATACACATTATTGGACCCGCTCTGGCTGGACGAGGATGTGGAGGACTGCGAAGAAGATGACGTGACGTTGCTTTGCTGGTCCGATTGTGCCTCCTGGGTTGCGGTTCCGACCTGTTCTTCCAGAATGGCCACACGGGTTTCCAGGTCGCTGAGGCGCTCATCGTACATGTCCTCGGCATCGCCTGGGGCGGCTACGCTGCCGAACGCGAGGACGAGCAGGATCGATGCAGCGGAAATCAGCAACTTGCCACGCATAATTGTTTCCTCTCGGTATTTCGTCTTGGGATGCCGTAAAGCCTAAACATCGCTTTTGCCTAAGAAGAAGGCATTTCCAGGAGGGTTGGCGTCCGCCAGCATATAGTACCCGATACGCTGGCGTGCGTGGTCGCATGCCGAACGGGAAGTTCATGTGTTCATGCGGCGGGCCACGCTGGTTCAAACTCGAGCATTGGAGGCGACTAGGGCAGCGCACCCGCTACCGGAGTTGTTCTTTGCCTGACCCGCTGGCTTTTTTCGAAAGAGCTTGGGCTCAATGCGGCCAGCTGGGGAGCCACATCCGTAGTGCCAGGGCCCGCTCGCTCAGTGGGAAGTAGGAGTAGATCGGGTAGAAGAACGCAAAGGCGAGCGCCACCAGGACGACGTACTCGATCGCGAGCGTCCGACGCCAGCCAGTGTTTCCCTGGCAGAGACGGTCTACAGCCACGGCGACAGCCAGGCAGCCGAAGGGCACCGCAGGCAGGAAATGATAGGTGAACGTACTTCGCTCGATCAGGATCCACGGCAGCCATTGGCCAAAGAACCCGATGACAAGCACGATCAGCGCCGGGTTCCGGGCCCGCCACCAATGGACACATAGCCAGGCGACGGCCGGCAGGAACGCCCAATACAGGAGAGGATTACCGTTGGCATACGTGGTCGCGTTTCGTCCATCCGCGAACGATCTGTTCCCGAACCAGACGTTACGAAGCGCTAGTGGCCATTCCCACCACTGCGATGCCTGAGCATTCCCGTCCCGAATCGTCGCGTGGATGTTGAACGTTGCCTTTTGCAGTTCGACAAACTGTGTAAACGTAAACCCTTCAAGAAAGAACTGAGAGAAGGCAAGGGTATACACCGCGGATGGGACGAGGCCCAGGCTGATGGGGATCCAGATGAGATGCTCTCGAACTCCGCTCCGCGTCTCCGGTGCGGCATTCTCCCGTCGGCTTGTCCGGAAGAGGACAAAGAACCGCCCCAACACGGCGAGCCCGATACATATCGCAACATAGGCAGTGTTCCACTTGGTGGAGATGCCCATACCAAGCAATACGCCAGTGACAAACAAAGGCGATCGAATGCGGTCGGGGGGCGCCGCGAGATAGCCAGCAAAGGCGAGCAACGCACCCATCATGATGACCGAGACATAGATATCGACCAAACCTATTCGGGAGTAGACGAAGTACAGGCCGTCCAGGAGAAGCAATCCGGCGGTGAGGACCGCAACGGCCCATCGCCTGGACAGGGTCAGACCAAGCCGGTATGCGATCACAATTCCGATCGCTCCGCACAGGACACTGGCGATGCGCCAGCCGAAGGGATCGTTTCCGAACACCAGGATACCGCCAGCAATGAGGAATTTGCCGAGCGGAGGGTGGTCCCACTGATATTTCCCGATGCGGTTCCCTCGTTCGGCGTCCGGATTGATCTCGGCACACCCTTGATCACTCTTGAACACGGAGCACGGGTGATTCCAGAGATAGGCATTGGCGTTTCCCTCTGCATACTCGCCGGCGGTGTAGGCAAAGAGGATCTCGTCGAACACGTACTTTTCTGGATAGGAGATGCGCGGAAGATACAGACCGAGGGCGACCAAGAACAGGAGCAACGGGAGCAGGATGTGCATTCGGGTAAGTGACCACCGCCGTCCCGCCATCAGCCATCGCGACCATGTCTCTCTGGCATCCTCACCCATCGCAATCGTCCGGATCGATTCTCCTCGCTGGCCTGTTGCGGCCATGTCTAGACCGTTGGAGGAGGCGGATTGTGCGGCATCCACTTCTGAGCGGAATCGCCGAACGGGACTGAGTCTAAAGCGCGGCACGGGCAATCCTCTGTTGAGCGTCGTGGTGAACGTGCTCAGCGGAACGGGTAGCGGCTTTCGACGCTTTTCCAGCTCCGTTCTCCTTCGCGCAGTGCCGGGCACGAGGCACCAGGGATCAGGCCTGCATCGCTCCAATGCATGGAGCGGTCCTGGTCGACTCCGATGTCCGTCGCTGAAATGCGTGGGTAGATCAGATGGTCACAGGACCGGTGGGTAGAGCAGGCTCGCTGAGTCCCGCACAACGACAGAGATCATAGAACATAGGGGGGAGCAGTTCCAGCAGGGGAAAGTCAATGCCCGTTCATT
>JAUJLY010000358.1 GCA_030447145.1 Thermomicrobiales bacterium | reverse complement strand
AGGACACGGGGTCCTCCCCTACGGGATGTGGGCCAGCCCAATCCTTCCTGCAACCTGCGCTAGACCGCATCTACGAAAAAGGCTGGTCGCAAGCCACGACCAGCCCCTTGCTTCACTGGGTGGATCACTTCAGTGCGCGAGGCTCCAGAAGGCCGAGGGACTTCGTCTCGATCACCGGTAGGATGAGCTCAAGAAACTCATCGACCGTCTTCGCGCCGATGTCTTCCCCCGTGCGAAGCCGGACTGCGACGCTGTCCGCCTCGGCCTCGCGGCCGCCGATGACAAGCATATAGGGAATCTTTTGCAGTTGGGCGTTGCGGATCTTCGCCTGCATGCGACCGCTCGAGTCGTCCACCTGAGCCCGGATTCCCTTGTCCTTTAGCCTCGCTTCAACCTCCTGGGCGAACGCAACCTGGTCGTCCGTAATGGGAACAATCGACGCCTGGATCGGTGCCAGCCAGGCGGGGAAGGCGCCGCCGTAGTGCTCCACCAGACCGCCGACAAAACGCTCCATCGAGCCGAGCAGTGTGCGATGGATCATCGCCACCCGGTGACGGTTGCCGTCCTCGCCAATGTAGTTGACGTCAAAACGCTCGGGCAGGTTGAAGTCTGCCTGGATCGTCGGGCCTGTCCACGCGCGCCCGAGTGCATCGAGCCACTTGATGTCGATCTTCGGGCCATAAAAGGCCCCTTCGCCTTCGTCGACCTTGTACTTCATGCCGCGAGAGGCGAGGGCTTCCTTGAGGTCGTCGATCGCCTCGTTCCAGGTCTCCTCGTCACCGATGGCTTTCTCCGGACGCGTGCCGAGATAGGCTTCATAGCCGTAGCCAAACACCTCGGCCATATGCAGCGCCAAGTCGATCACCCCGCCGACCTCGTCCACGACTTGCTCTCGCGTGCAGAAGATGTGCGAATCATCCTGCGTGAAGCCGCGTACCCGCAGCATGCCGTGGAGTGTGCCTGACCGCTCGTAGCGATAGACCGTTCCCAACTCAGCCAGTCGGATCGGCAACTCGCGGTATGAATGCACCTGGTTCTTGTAGATCATGATGTGACCGGGGCAGTTCATCGGCTTGAGGTAATAGTCCACTTCCTCGATCGACATGGGGGAGTACATGTTCTCGTGATACGTTTCGAGATGCCCTGACGTCCTGTAGATCTTCTCCGACGCGATGTGCGGCGTGTAGACGAGGTCGTAGTCTCGCTTCAGTTGCTCCTGCTGCTCGAATTGCTCCACGAGATAGCGAATCATTCCGCCCTTGGGATGCCAGAGGATCAGTCCCGGCCCGATCTCTTCATTTACTGAGAAGAGATCGAGATCGCGGCCCAGGCGGCGATGATCGCGCTTTGCCGCCTCCTCAAGGCGGTGCAGATAGGCGGCGAGCTCGTCTTTCGTGTCCCACGCCGTGCCATAGATGCGCTGAAGCATCGGGCGTTTCTCGTCACCCCGCCAGTAGGCGCCGGCGACGGACTGGAGCTTGAACGGCCCGATCTTTCGCGTGCTCTCCACATGCGGGCCACGGCAGAGATCGAGGAAGCTTCCCTGCTGGTATGTCGATATCTCCTCATCGTCGGGAAAGTTCTGAATGAGCTCGAGCTTGTAGGGATTGTTTTTGAAGATCTCCATCGCTTCCTCACGGGAAACGACATTGCGCTCAAAACCCTCGTTGCGCTTCTGGTTCTTCTTCATCAGCTTCTCGATCTCCTTCAGGTCCTCTGGCGTCAGAGGGCGGGGGAGATCGAAATCGTAGTAGAAGCCGTTGTCTATGGCCGGTCCGATCCCGAACCTGGCGTCGGGGAAAATCTCCTGCACCGCTTCAGCCATCAAGTGGGCGGCGGAATGGCGCATGCGGGCGAGCTCGTACTCCCTCGCGTCTTCGGGGTCGACGGCGATATCCATATGTTCGACGTCTTGTACTTCGCTGGACATGATGTTCCTCCTGCGGAGAATACGGGACACAAAACGGCCCGGCAGTCCGCAAGGGACGCCGGGCCGACGTGGTTCCACCCTTCTTCCGAACGCTGGCCAGGAGGATGGCACAGCATTCGCTCGATTTCCCCGGTAACGGGAGGACCCGGGCAACGATAGCCGAGGGAAACCCCTCGGGTTCACGTGCCTGCTCACAGGTGGTATCGCGACCGCTAACGATGGTCCGGCTTACACCACTCCCGGATTCGCTGTCATGTCCCGCCGCGCGACATGTCCTGATCAATGCATGAGTATCTTGAGTTGTACCTGCAAACAAGCTTAGGAACGAGAGCGCCTAAAGTCAACCCGTGCTCGTTCCCCGCGTGTCATCGGACCACCCGAACCGCGCCAGTGTAGTGTGCCGCTCGCGCCGACCAGCGCAAACGCTGCAATAAACGCGAGCCACGTGGTTGCCTGAGTGGGGCTCATAGATGTGGAGCGGCCATTCGCCGGCAAGATGTTATCCGACGGCCGGGGCGGGTCGAACTGCACAGTGACGGCGGCAGCTCCGGAGATCGCCGCCTCCGGCTTGCCGCTTTTCGCCAGTTGAGCGAGATCCGGGTCGACAAATCCCACAACATCGCCATTGAACCCTGCGCCCGATGCAGCTATCTTCGGCTTCCTGCGGAAACCATAGTCGAGCAAGACGCGATTGTCGTCGTACCAACCATCCGGCGCCACTCCATCAAGCGTGACGGCCACCATCCGGGTATTGCGCGACTCGGCAAGGGTGACCAGGCACCATCCGGCATCGTCGTCATAGCCGGTCTTCCCTGCCACAAGCGCGCCATAGCTGTTCAGCAATTTGTTCGAGTTGGTGATGGTGAGAAGTCCGTTGGACGTGGTGTAGGAGCGGGTCCCCATGACATCGACGAGGAATGGATACTCGGCCGCGTAACGCATGAAGGCCGCGACGTCCGACGCCGAGGAATAGTGGCCTGGGACCCCCCATCCATCCGGGTTCAGGAGGCGGGTGTGCTTCAACCCCATGTTTTCTACGCGCTGGTTTACCAAGGCCATGAACCGTTCCACCGCTTGTTCGTCGGTGTCACCTTTCTGATAGCCAAGACTTCGTGCAATGGCGTAGGCAGCATCGTTGCCCGACGGAAGCAGCATGCCGTAGATGAGGTCCTCGAGTGTATACGTCTCGCCCGGTCCAAAGCCCATCGTCGTCGCCTCGGCACTCTGGAGATCGGATGATTTAGTGGTGATCGGTGTATCGAGGGGAGCCATGTTGAGGGCCTGGACCGCAGTAAAGACCTTGGTCAGGCTCGCGATGGCTACTTCCTTGTCGGCATTGCGTTGGGCGTAGACTTCGCCAGTCTCAGCGTCCAGCAGAATGTAATGGGAAGACGTGATCTGGAGCTCAGGAACCTCTTGCGCCATGATGCTTCCCGCAGGGAGCAGCGCGGATACGACGAGAGAGAGGATAAGGAAGGCTTGCAGCCGGAGAAGGTTCATTGAGCCACCCTGGGATGTCTGTGGAGGAAATCGGGGGTGGGAAACTGCGGTCCTTGGGAAGGTGTCATATTCATGGGGAAATGATAAACAAAAAGCCAGCCACATTCAGGCGGCTGGCCCTGGGTGGGCGATACCGGACTCGAACCAGTGACCTCCACGATGTCAACGTGGCGCTCTAACCAACTGAGCT
>JAUJLY010000357.1 GCA_030447145.1 Thermomicrobiales bacterium | reverse complement strand
CGAGTGCACCAGTGCGCATATGCACGTCGTGCTCTCGCGCGGTCTCGTAGACCGATTGGAACGCGCGACTCATGATCTTGCGTAGCCTCTCGTTCACCTCCGTCTCGGTCCAAGGGAACGCCTGAAGTGCCTGCACCCATTCGAAGTAGGAGACCGTGACGCCTCCCGCGTTCGCCATGATGTCAGGGAGAATGAACACACCGCGATCGTGAAGGATTTGGTCCGCGGCGGGCGACGTCGGACCGTTCGCCGCCTCGGCAATCAGCCGGGCTTGGATCCTGGGAGCATTGTCACCGTCGATCTGATTCTCCAAGGCCGCGGGAATGAGCACGTCACAGGGCAGAACAAGGATCTCAGCATTGGTAACTCGGTCCGCGTTGACGTATCCGACGAGGCTCCCGGTGCGCCGCTTATGAGCGCTGACCGCGTCGAGATCGAGGCCGTTGGGATTGTAGATCCCTCCCTGAGAATCACTGACGGCGACGACTGTTGATCCCCGCTCGGCCATCAGGCGAGCGGCTACGGAACCCGCGTTCCCAAAGCCTTGCACGACCGTGCGAGAAGCAGTGAGATCAAGCCCCAGGACGCCAGCGGCTTCTTCAATGCCATAGCCGCATCCACGGCCGGTCGCCTCGGTGCGCCCCTCGGAACCACCCAAGACCAACGGCTTCCCGGTTGTGACTCCGGGTACTGAATAACCGACCTGCATCGAATAGGTGTCCATGAGCCAGGCCATGACTTGAGGATTGGTATTGACGTCCGGGGCGGGAATGTCCTTTGTTGGCCCGATCATGCCAGAGATCTCAGCCGTGTAGCGACGCGTCAAGTTCTGCAGCTCGCCCCGAGAGAGGAGCTTCGGGTTCACCCGAACGCCGCCCTTGGCACCGCCGAAGGGAAGACCGACGACCGCGCACTTCCACGTCATCCACATCGCCAGTGCCCGGACCTCAGAGAGCGTCACATCCTGATGGTAGCGGATACCGCCCTTCGTCGGGCCAGGACCGTTGTTATGCTGGACCCGGTGCCCTGTGAAGACTTGGACCGAGCCGTCGTCCATCTCCACGGGAAAGTTGACCGTCAGCTCCGTCTGGCAGCAACTCAAGATGCGACGCATGTCATCGTCGACACCGAGTACGTCCGCTGCTATCTGAAACTGCTCGACCGCGACATCGAAAAGGTCCGGTTCCTGCTCAACGGGAGGAGCCGGAAAGAGTTGGTTGTTGGCGCCGCTCCGCGCCATGGTGTCCGCCACGACTGCCATGTTCTTTCCCCATTTCCGTTTCCCGCCAAGAACTCCAAAGGGAGGCCCTGGCGCTTTAGACTCTGGTTTCCGCACAATCGCTCGCTAGCGCAGCTTGGAGCTCCTTCCGGACCACGTCGGGACTGGCACGACCTCCTGTTCGCTTCATCGTTTCACCAATCAGGCGGCCAATGGCCGCCTGCTTACCCCTACGATAATCCTGCACCGCCTCTGGAAAGGCAACCATCACCGCCTCCACCGCTTCGACGATGGCGGAGCGGTCGTCCAGAACGAGCAACGACAGACGCACCGCGCCGTCGCGCGGGGATTCATCGGGCTCCAGCGCCACGACCAGCTCTTTCGCCGCCCGGACCGTAATCTGGTGGGAATCGATCATGTCGAGCAACTCGCGCAGCTGGTGAGCGGTGATGGGCAGTGTATCCGCCGGTGTACCTCGCTGTGCCGAGATTCCGGCCAGGTCGTTGATGATCCAATTCGCCGCGGCGCGCGCTCGCTCGGGCGTTGGGTTGGACCCGACCGCCGTTTCGAAGGTATCAGCGATGGGTTGCTCTGTGGTCAGAAGCGCGGCCTCCGACTCCGAAAGCCTATAGACCTCAACGAACCGGCGCCTTCGCGCCAAGGGCAGCTCTGGCAGCGCCGACCGAATCGTTGCGACGGTCGCCTCATCAACCTTCAGAGGAGGCAGATCCGGCTCCGGAAAGTAACGGTAGTCATGGGCATGCTCTTTGGTGCGTTGACCCACCGTGACGCCCCGATCCTCGACCCACCCCCTCGTCTCCTGGAGGATCGGCCTACCGGCATCGAGTGCCTGACTCTGCCGTTGCTCCTCGAACTTGAGAGCACGCTGGACCGCTCTGAAGGAGTTGAGGTTCTTGATCTCGGCCTTTGCCCCAAGGCCGGCGTCACCCTTACGTCTCACCGATACGTTGGCGTCGCAGCGGAATGCTCCTTCCTCCATATTTCCCGTGGATGCACCGACGTATCGAAGCAGTTGGCGGAGGGCTTCCAGATAGTCCCGGGCCTCCTCAGGGGAGCGCAGGTCTGGTTCACCGACGATCTCCATGAGTGGGACGCCGGACCGGTTGAGATCAACGAGGCTCTCTTCGGTGCCCGTGTCAGTTGACCGGTGCAGCAGGCGTCCCGTGTCCTCTTCTATATGGACACGGCTGATGCCGGCCACGCGCTCCTCGCCCCCTGAGAGGAAATGGAGGTTACCGTCAACGCAGAGGGGAAGATCGTATTGCGATATTTGGTACCCCTTCGGCAAGTCAGGATAGAAGTAGCTCTTGCGATCCTGTTTGCTGTAGTCAGGGATTGAGCAGCCGAGTGCCAGCCCGGTCGCCAAGACAAGCTCCACGGCGGCGGCGTTCATGACCGGGAGAGCGCCGGGGAGCCCCAAACAGACGGGGCATGTGGAGCTGTTAGGATGTGTATCGGCGTATACGGCGGGACATCCGCAGAACATCTTGCTTGCCGTGAGGACCTGCGCGTGAACCTCAAGGCCAATGACTATCTCGTACCCGGTGGATGATTCCGTCTCACTCGCCACCGCTCGTCCACCTCTTGATCGCCACGGTCGAATCGCATCACCACGCTCCCGATGAGCCACCGGGAATGCTACCACGCGGCGGTTTCCGACCCCATGCGGGACCCGGATCGACATACCGAATATGCTAGACTTCACGGTATATTGTGCGGTTTATCACAGAATCGAATGCCCCGGTTAATGGCTGCAAGCAGCTTGGTGGGCGAGAAAGATTGGGACGCGGCCATGGTGGCGACGAGAACCGAGCAAAAGATGGTCACCGGCACGATCAATGGTCAGGAAATCACGGTTCCCGCGGGCACCTACATTTTGGAAGCGGCACGGCTCGCGGGCGTCGAGGTGCCGAACCTCTGTTATCAGCCGCTGCTTCGGCCTTGGGGATCGTGCAGGATCTGCACTGTCCAGGTACTCGGCAAGCGTGGGGGCCTCATCGAGAGCTGCGCGACCCCACTCGGCGAGGGTATGGAGGTCATGACCCACTCGCCGGAGGTCATCCAGGCTCGTCAGTATATTCTCCAGATGTATCTGATCGACCATGCACTCGATTGCCCGGTCTGCGACGCGTCGGGCCAGTGCTATCTGCAGGACAATACGTATCTCCACAACATCAACGCCAACCCGTATCGGCGGCCGAAGTTGGCTCAGGCATACGAGCATTTCAGCGAGACCATCGACTACAAATGGGATCGCTGCATCATGTGTAGTCGCTGCACGCGCGTCTGCGACGAGGTGATAGGCGTCACGGCGATCGAGGCCGCCAACCGGAGCCTGGAGGCGACGATCACGCCGCCCTATAGCAACGACCTCAGCAAG
>JAUJLY010000356.1:2035-3621 GCA_030447145.1 Thermomicrobiales bacterium | reverse complement strand
CTAAGGCCGCGGCCAGCTTGCGGACCGTCCGGATTCTGGCCCTGCCCAAGCCTCGTCCGAGGCGACTAATCGTCATCTCGGTGACATCCGCCTCGTGCCCAAGTTCCACCTGTGTCAGGAACGCGGTCTCACGAGCACGCCGGAGTTTTTGGGGAGCGATGTCCATTTGGTGTCCCCGGAGTTTTCCCGCCCGCATGCGAAATATCCATCGGAATTTCACCTCATTTCTATCGCCCGGGTGAGATTCCGGCGCTGTCCGATGGCATTTCGGTTTCCTGGTGCGCTGAACCGGGAATGGTGACTTCTCCGGTCGGGGGCTTGCGCCCAGACTCCGAAATGTGTCTCTGCTGGATGGCAGACGTTACCCCCTCGCCAGCATTGGCCGCCGACGCAGTCGGCTCCAGTAGGTCGTTCCGTGAGGCTTTCATCTCCACTTGAAACCTGAGCCTCGACTGGAATAGCTCAACGGTCATGTGGTCCAGACCGATGAGCGCATCACGGCGGCAGAAACTGACACCAGTCGCTAGGAAGGATTCTTTCAATGACTCGTCTCTTCGCTCTTCTGTCGCGTCACCGCGATGGTTGGACAGGTAGCGGATGCCGTCGGGTTCGTCTGCGGATCTGTAATGTCAGCGGATTCCATAACCACGCGCTGAGCGATTTCGGCCAAGATGACCGTCAAACCCCAGAGGGGATCGGCCGTTGTCGAGGAAGCAATAGAGAGAGCCATCATGAATTCGTCGGGCCTGGTCCGGTCGCTCACCGCTACGAGTGCTCTCTAACCGTCCGCTGCGCCATCAGTTCTCTGTGACGCCGCAGCGGCCGGTCCACGGATCGAACCCGCTCTATCCCCAACACGTTGGCCACCTCGTGGTCCGATAGCCCTCCGGCTTTACGCCACCACGCGAACGCGGCTCTCAATTCCACCGACTCCAGTGCAGGAAAACCGGCGTGCCGACAAGCCTTGCCAAGGATCGAATGGAACGACCGGTAACCGAGGGGACGGGGTTTTAGCCCCCGAACGGGAAAGACGATCCCTGAGGGCCACGTGGTTAACTCTTCGTGCGACAGGCCCAATGCGATCAGCGGTTGGAGGGCCGGTTAGGTGACGATTAAGGGGAGGGGTCGTCCCCGCCGCACTACGCTCGCCGTCATCAGCGGGTGGCCTGTCGACAGGACGCGGTGGGAGAAGTCTTCCCATCGGAGCGCGACGATTTCGCCCGGCAGCAGACCGGTGAAGCATGCGAGCGCGACTAGGGCACGGTTGCGCAACCCTTGTCCGGGGACGTCGGTGGACCCAGCACCAGCGACGATTCGAGACAGGTCGGACGCGTCGAGCGTCGGGCCCAAAGCACGCCGACGGGTAAGGTCGCCGGCAACGACGGTACCTGCCCGATGCCGCTGTCGCCGGGGCGCTCGATGTCAACCCAAACGCCGTGCTGCGCCTCCGCCGCCAGTACGTGCGCGAGGGTCTGGAGGCCACCCTGGCCCGCAAGCGACCCAACCCCGTGTATGCCCGTTCCCTCGACGGTGACCAGGAGGCCCACCGGATCGCCCTGACCTGTGGCACCCCGCCGGCGTGGCGG
>JAUJLY010000356.1:0-1935 GCA_030447145.1 Thermomicrobiales bacterium | reverse complement strand
AATCAGTTGAAAGGAAATTTGTGCGAGGCGTACCGGTTCGTCCCGGCGTCCGAGGAGTCTGAAGCATGAAGCAGTTCAGGATCGCCATTGTCGGTTGCGGGAACGTCGCCCAAATGCACTTCGAGGCTTACGCGCCGCACAGCGATCGGGTCAAGATAGCCGCAGCCTGTGACCCGGAATTCGAACGGGTGGAACAGGCCCAGCAGAAGTATGGGATCGAGCAGGCCTTCACTGGTGTCGAGGAAATGATTGCCGGTGCAGACTGGGATGTCGCCGTCGTCTGCACCCCTACGCCGGTGCGCCAGAAAGTCGTTGGGCAGCTAAGTGCCGCGAACAAGCACATCTTTGTGGAAAAGCCCTTCGCTGACACCTACGATGAGGCCCAACAGATGGTGGATTTATGTTCCGCTTCCGGCGTGATGTTGGCCGTTAACCAGAACTTCCGGTTCCATTATCCCTTTGATATCGCGAGAACCCTGATTCAAGAGGGGCGTATCGGTGAGGTTACCAGCGTTACACACGAGAATCTCCAGTTCCGGCAGGACTCAGGGTGGCGCACAACGACAGAGCGGCACTCGCTGTCGATCATGGGCGTTCATTGGTTGGACGGCTTCAGGTGGATGCTCGACGACTCGGCTCGGTCGATCGTTGGGGAAACGCGCTCCTCGTCCGCCATTGAGTGTGCAGGCGAGACGGACACAGTGTTCCAGCTTGTGTTTGACCGAGGCACGGTCGCGTCGTACGTCGAGAGTTTTTCGTGCGCGTTCCGGAAGACTGAGACTATCGTCCTGGGTGATCGAGGAACGCTGAGGTTCGATTACGCCGGTCTTGACTGCTTCGACCTTGCAGCTCGAGAGCAATCCCCGGAGCGATGGGAATCCCCGTACCCCAAAGATCAGAAGCCTGGAGCGACCTTCCAGGGCATGGATCTTCTGCTCGCTGCGATAGAGCAGGGTGCTGAGCCGCCAAATAGCGGCCGGGACAACCTCAAGACCATCGCGCTCCTCGAGGGTGCCTATCGTGCCGCTGCAGAGCATTCAAAAGTCTCCCTTTGACACAAGGAGGTGATGGATTGAAATATGCATTCTCTGCGCCGACGAGCACCAGCGAGGAGCGAGAATCGCTTTTTTCGCATTACAGCTCGGCTGGGTATGATGGCCTCCAGCTGAAGAAAGCGCAGTTCCAGGACTTCGTCGACGCCCCGGGGAAGTTCGTCGATCGATGGGGCGATTGCCCGGGGATCGCGTCGGGCCTCATCGTTGGAGGCGGCTTGGACCAACCCGGTATTGACGCATTGCGCAGCGCCATACAGTTCGCGTCGCGTGTCCACAGCGATCGGATCGTGTTCTGTCACTCCCTCCCACGGTCTGCGGTCTCGACTGAGGACATCAGCCGCTTTGGCAGGATCCTGAGCGCTCTCGGAACTGAGGCACGGGACGTCGGTGTGGTCTTGTCACTCCATCATCATTACAACCAGCCGGTGATGTATCGGCACGACTTCGACCTCTTCTTCGACGCGGTGCAAGACAGAGCGATCGGTCTCACGATCGACACCGCGCATTTAGTCAAGTCTGGCATCGATGATATCGCGGAAGTGATCCGCGCGTTCCATCAGGTCATCGACAACTTCCACATGAAGGATTTTGCCGACGGAGAGTTCCGCGTGCTCGGCCAGGGGGCGATAGATTTTGGGCCAGTGTTTGCAGCGATTGAAGACACCGGGTTTAACGGATGGCTATGCGCGGACGAAGAGAGCGGGGGAGACATCAGCCAAACCCTGAGTGAGTGCTTCAAGTTCCTGCGCAAGGGAACGGCGGACGCCTGAGCGCGGAATAAGGTACCTAGAAGATTGTACCCACGTATGGAGGCGACCATGGTGAGCCAAGCGACAGTGAACAGCATCGCGGATCAGGAGAAGGCGAAAACGAGCTGGGG
>JAUJLY010000038.1 GCA_030447145.1 Thermomicrobiales bacterium | reverse complement strand
GTCTCGTTCGGGCCCTCCCCAGGGCAGCCGCTGAAGTTGACAACGTTCTGGACGCCAAGCTGGTTGGCAAGTCGTACGGTCTTGCGAAAGGTTTCGTCCTCAGCCTTCACAACCTCCTTGCGGGGATGGAGCGGATTACCGTGACAGAAGAGGGCCGATATCTCGAGTCCGCGGCTGGTGATCTCGTCCATCCATTCCTTCTGGGCCTGGTCGTTGTCGACGAGGCTATCGAGGTCACAGTGGGCGTTGCCCGGCGCACCGCCGGTGCCGATCTCGACGGCTTCGTAGCCAGTCGCCCTGATGACATCGAGCGCTTCCCCAAAGGGGTGCTGCGCAAACAGGACGGTAAAGACGCCCTTCTCCATTGTGTCTCTCTCCCTCTGTCTTGTGATCAGACGATTCGTCGTCACGATCCATTCTTACCGGTCATTTCTCGCATGATGCCGCCATCCTTGCGGTCTAAGTACCCCATCCTTCCGCATGGTTGGTGCAGGTCATTCAGACGGCGTTTGGTACATTGGACGGAGCGTCACGACGATAGAGCATCCCCCTTGCCTCGCTTGAGAGAGTCCGGATTATTCGATGAGGTCCATTGATCGCGATCCCCGTCCTGGATCGCGGCTGATTATTGCCAACCGGTATGAGATTGATGTCGATCACCCTCTGGGTCGTGGCGGCATGGCCATGGTGTATGTGGGACACGACCTGAAGACGCGCCGCAAGGTTGCTGTGAAGACGTTGCGGCCGGAGTATCAGCGTGATCCGGAGTCAAGGCAGCGTTTCCGGAGAGAGGCCCGGATGATGGCGCTGGTGTCCCATCCTAATCTCGTCACCATCTACGACCTTCACGACGAGACGAGCGGGTCGTGGATGGTCATGGAGTATGTCGAGGGGCAGAACCTGCGCGAGGTGCTGGAGGATGAAGGTCCGCTGCACCCGGAAGCCGTGATGGTGATCCTGAGCCAGGTCGCCAGCGCGCTTGCCCATATGCACTCCCGGCACCTGGTACATCTCGATGTCAAGCCACAAAATCTGATACGCACGCCCGACGGAACCATCAAGCTGATCGACTTCGGGCTTGCCCAGATTGCTGGTGCGCCGCAGGAGATGATCGGCGGTGCTGCCTTCGGGACCGTCGCCTATCTTGCCCCGGAGCAGGCGAGTGGTGGCATGGT
Source organism: Thermomicrobiales bacterium (assembly GCA_030447145.1). Taxonomy (GTDB): domain Bacteria; phylum Chloroflexota; class Chloroflexia; order Thermomicrobiales; family UBA6265; genus UBA6265. Next base: position 11,440 of record JAUJLY010000038.1, on the reverse strand, counting down.
CGACGCGGCCACGGACGTCTATTCCCTGGGCTGCGTGATGTACGAGCTGCTTACGGGCCAAACGCCTTTTGTCGCGGATGGCCCAGATCACAAGCGGCAGCTGATCGACGCGCATCTCAACTCACGGCCGCCTGCACCGTCAATGGTCCGGCCGGAGCTGGGCCTTCCCTCCTGGATCGATGATGTACTGGGATGGGCCCTCGCGAAGAACAGAAGCGACCGGTTTCATGACGTCGAGACGTTCGTGCGGGTGTTCGAGGCCGGGTTGGATGGCGAGACGATCCGGCATCCTGCACAGGAGACGCTGGCATTCGAGCCGGAAGTGGGCCGTGGAGCGGAGCGAACCGGCATTTTTCGACGCCGGACGGGCTTTACGCGTCATGAGAGTAATCCGGCCGAGATGCACGGGAACGATGAGGCGGCGACGATTCCTGAGGTACGCCCTCTCCGCGAGAGCACCGCGAGGCAGATCTATCGTAAGGGAGGCCGGATCGCCCGGCGGTCACGCCGCTTTCGACGGGTGCTTTGGAGACTGGCTGCGGTACTTCTGGCCGCGAACCTTCTGCCGGCGTTGATCCTCATGGCGAACGATGGCCCGGCCGTTCTTGTCGAGCGCTTCCTCTCGTTTGCTCCAGGCACCAGTACCGAGGTTGTCACTGAGGTGCTGAACCTGCGCCAGGCTCCCGGTACGACCTCGGCGGTCATCGTGGTACTCAACCAGGGTGAGGAAGTTAAGATCACCGGTCTGTCAGAACAGGATGAGCAGGGTCGGTGGTGGCCAGTGGAAGTGAATCTGGGCGGTGAGACCGTGATGGGCTGGGTTTGGGAAGGCGGGTTGCAGCCCAACGCCTGGACCGGCCGGCTCTCCTGGATGCAGGACATCGTCGACGGTGTCAATGACACGAAGAATTCCATCCAGGATGGCACCGAACGCGTGCTTGATATCCTTCCAGGTGTGATGATTCAACCCCGATCGCTTTGACACCTTCTGAAATCACGGTCGCCGTGGCGGCGACTGCTCTCCCACGAGCCTCGTCGGCCAGGCAGGACAAGTACTGGTCGTGGGCCAGGACTTGAGTCGGGGGCAGAGCGTGAGTCCTGCACAATCGGATTGGGAATCGCTGGTTGCCCTCTCGTCAGCTTCGACTGACGCTGTGGCGGAAAAGCGTCAGCAGGTCGCGAAAGCTGCCGAGTTCCACAAACCGACCTTTCCAACCGGGATGGTGGTAAATATCCACGTGCTCCAGGTGCCATGTCATTGGATGAGGTATCAGGACGGCATGCAACCCTGCTTCCAGGGCCGGGTGAATATCGGAGCGCGTGGAGTTCCCGATCATCCAGGTTCGCTCAGGGTCAAGCTCGAGCGAGTCGACAATGTCCCGATATGTATCGACGCTCTTCTCCTGGGTGATGATGTGACCATCGAAGATCTGGCTAACTGCAGAGCGGTCAATCTTCAGGCGTTGTTCTTCCAGATCGCCTTTGGTGATCAGGAGGAGATCGTGGTGAGGGCGGAGTGATTCCAGCGTCTCCTCAACGCCCTCGATGAGCTCCATCTCAATGTTGAGGATGCGGAGACCGAGGGTACGGACGCTTTCCAGCGCTTGCTCGTCGTCGGATCCGGTGATCTGCTGAAAGGTCTGGGAAAGACTATGGGCGAACGCCCGCGCACCATAGCCGTGGGTGGACACGTTGGCCAGCTCGATCTCGTCGAGCATCGCACGTATTTCTCCGGGGGAGAGGTGCTCGTGGTCGAGGAAGCGCACAAACTCCTCGATCGAGCGCTCGAAGTGGACGTTGTTCTCCCACAGCGTGTCGTCGGCGTCGAACAACAGCTGCTGTCGATCGAGCGGGACAGTTGCGCTGGTGTCCCTCTCATCCGATGAGTTGGCCGCGTCGGCGTTGTACCCCACGTTTCCCTACCGCTACGTCGTTGATCGACCTGCTCTATTTGGATGACACATGAGTGTGCCCCTACGACAGCCCACTCTATCGCCACAGAGTTGAAAAGACAGGGACTTTGCGAGAGCCAAAAACGTGTACTTATGCGATTCGTAAACAACTCATGCTGGTAATGCGACCTGAAGTCAGGCGTCCTGTTCGTCCGCTAAGGGTGTAAGGACGAAGACGGGAATCTCGCGGCTCGTCTTTTCCTGATACTCCGCATAGTCGGGATAGGCGTCGACCGCGCGTTCCCACCATACGGCCTTTTCCTCGCCTGTGACTTCACGGGCGAGATAGTCCCTTTTGACGGGCCCATCCTGTAGCTCGACATGTGGGTTCTTCTTCAGGTTGTAGTACCACACGGGGTGCTTGGGAGCGCCACCGAGCGATGCGACTACTGCGTATTCGCCGTTGTGCTCAACGCGCATGAGGGGAGTCTTGCGGAGCTTCCCACTCCTGGCTCCGACGGAGGTTATCACGACAATGGGCATCCCGCGCAGCGTGTTTCCGTCCTTCCCTCCTGATGTTTCAAAGAGTTCAATTTGCTGGCGGGCCCAATCGGACGTGCTTGGCTCGTATTCTCCAGTGAGTGGCATGTTTGGAAAACCTCAAGCAAATAACGTGAATTACCTGTGAGCCATCTCCAGGCAACGAACGAACAGTTCGTCACCACATTGTGTGACGTTGTTCCAACGAATGCCAATTCGGATGTTTTCAAAGCGAATGATTTTTGACCCCGCAAGGAGCCTGGGGACAGGAAACAGGTTCGGGATGCCGGCCAGAGTGTCGCTACATGACGGACCTTTCAGTGTTCATTGACCCTTGCGTTTTGAATTCGCTGACCCTAGCCTCTTTGTCGGGACAGATTCACCTTTGCGAAGCGTACCTGAAGAAGGGAAAAGAACTGTGTTGCGATCTATCGGACTCGTATTGATGGTCTGTGCGCTGCTCATCGGCAACGTGGCAGCGTTGGCCGCACAGGACATAGATATTTCGTTCAGCGACGTAAAGCTGAAGGAGCTTGGGTATCCAGAAATTCATATCATGGTCGGACCCGACGGCGTTGAAGCTCCGCCCGAGATCGAGGCGGGATGTTACCTCGTCACTCTCCACCCCACAGAGGAATATTCCGCTTACCTGGACTTTATGAAGCAACCGGCCGGGTTATCTGAGGAAGAGGCGACGGAGCTCGCGCTCCAGGCTGCGGCCAGTGATCTTGTCCAGCCTGACTGGGAGTATCTCGGCGGTACGAACACGTTCGAAATTGGTGTTCCTGTCTCGTTCGCCATCCATTTCCAGCCGGGTGAGTATGTAACCGCTGCCTCGTACTACGCCCCGGAGGAGGGCGCCGAGGAGGTGATGACCCTGGTGCCGTTGGTGGTCACTGGTGAAGCCACTCCGGCCGTAATGGTCGCCACACCGGTCGTAGCGCAAGCATCGCCTGTCGCAGACGCTCCAGTGGCTGATGTGACCCTGGAGATGACGGACGATCTGGAGTACATCGTCTCTCCGGATCCGGTGCCCAGCGGTCCGCAGCTTTGGGAGGTGACCAACACAGGGACCGAGTAGGCCCATCATCTTGTCATGCAGAGAATCCCCGAGGGGGTGACGGCAGAAGAAATCGTGGCTGAGTTCGCGGGTTTGATCGCCGGGACGCCGCCCGCCGGTGAGCCGCTCGTCTCCCAGTTCACGTACGTTGGCTATGCAGCGCTGCAGTCCGGTGGCCACACGACCTGGCAGGAGTTTGACCTCGACCTGGGGACCTACGCCGTTACCTGCTTTATCATTGATCCCGACACTGGCGTGCCGCATCTCCTGGATGGAATGGTGACGATCTTCACCGTGGAATAGCAGCCTGCGGCTCATCGGTGGTGCCATTGCCATTGAACAAGGCGTTGGCAATCCTTGTCCCTGTCTGCCTGCACGGTGTGTGGTAGACCGGGACATGTCATATGCGTATTGTCCTTGAGCGCATCGAGGCTACCGATGGACTACTCCGGGCAGGGTTCCGGGTGGGATACTGGCCGCACGTTGAAGGGAGAGGATCGTGCCTCTGGGAAAACAGGACGAGATTCAGAAGCGGGAACGCACGACAATCGAAGAAGCACGTGAGCAGGGGATTGGCGAGCCAGCAGAAGGAGTGGAGCCAACGGTACCGACGTACACGGACTCCGGTGGTGTTTCGGATCTTGGCGTCGACGAGCCAATCGTACCGGGACCGCTGCGCGGAAACCCGTCGCCAGAACCGGAGGGTGATGTGGAGGTGGTGAGGCGAGATTTGTGAGTATCCTACCCTCTCCGGTTGTGGAAGCGATCCATGATCCGTATGATGTGGCTGGGACCCATGGTGTCTAGTCCGCTCATATAGGTGTTGCTGCGTTCTGGTGAAGCCGGAATGCTGCGCGTCGCATTTTTATACTGGTCGTGCCGCAGGAGGAGGGCAAGTATATGCATGCCGGATTCTACCGTTTCATGATCGGGGAGTTCGAATGCCATGCCGTCAGGGATGACGCCTTCAACTATTCCCTCGGGAGCCTGTTTGCCAACGTACCCTAGCAGGAAGTCGAGAGTATCCTCCGTGGGCGCGGCCTCCCCATTGACCGGGTCACGACACCCTACACCTGTCTGTTTATAGACACTGGCGATAACCGGGTGCTGATTGATACGGGCGCGGGAAATCTGGGTGCGAGCGCACCGAAAGTGTTCCCGAATGTCGACCATTCGACGACTGTGACCGGCGACCTGCGCCGCAATCTGGAGGCGGCAGGTGTCGAGGCGTCCGAGGTCGATACCGTCATCATCACCCATGCCCATCCCGACCACGTCGGGGTCACCCTGGATGATGAAGGGGAGCTTGTATTTGCCAACGCCCGGTACGTCATCGGAAGAGAAGAGTGGGAGTCTTGGACGTCAGGGACTGCTGCTAAGCACGCTCCGCCCATCATGGTCGATATTGCCCAGCGCAATCTGGAGGCAATTGGGGACCGGCTCACATTCGTCGATAACGGTGACGAGATCCTCCCCGGTATCCGGGTCGTGACCACGCCCGGGCACACCCCGGGACACGTAGCACTGGAGATCTCCTCCGTTGGTGAGATCCTGCTGCACATCTCCGATGTCGTGATCTACCCGCTGCATCTCGAGCATCCGGATTGGACGCCGGTCTTCGACATGCTCCCGGAGGCAGCTGAGATGAGCAAGCGCCGCACGTTCGATCGTGCCGCGGAGCAGGGAGCCCTGGTGTTCGGCCATCATTTCCCACCCTTCCCGAACCTGGGACACGTCCGCAAGCCCGGGTCCGGCTGGCAATGGCAGCCGATTGAACAGGGAACGACCTAGGCGCTACGAGCACGACTCCGCGATGGAAACTGGTGCGAGCACTCTTCGGACCTGCGGTGCTCTTGCGCAGGGCTTCTGTCCTGCTCGACGGGATGTGCTGAAGTGCGCCCGGGTACTTAGTGTCACATTGACAATTACTCTTCGTTCGCCTACTATTTGGCGCGTTGACCTGTATGTGATGACATCGTCATCCAATTACAATTCCTCGCGAGAGGCCGATGTAGGGCTTTGGGATTCATGCGGGAGGCACCGCACATGGTGCAGCAAACAGCACAATCGAAAACTATGTGGCCGGCACCATCGAGCTCTGACAAGGGTGGCGGACCAGCTGTCGCCGAACGCCCGACCACCGCAACGATGTGGTTCTCCGAACCGCAGTTGGAGGTCGCGTCCTGCACGCCTGAGGAAAGTGTCGGCGCCTATGACCGCTTGAAGGCGTACGGCGTAGGGTCTCTCCGCCAGGAACGAATTCCGCGCGAGTACTTCAAGATGCCGTCGGAAGAGCGTGACGCACGAATTTTCGCGCTCAAGGAAGAGCTGGGCGATCGGCTGACGATCCTGGGGCACCACTACCAGCGCGATGAAGTCATCCAGTTTGCTGATTTCCAGGGCGACTCATACAAACTCTCCCAGGAGGCAGCAGGGGTCAGCGATGCCGAGTTCACGCTCTTTTGCGGCGTGCACTTCATGGCGGAAAGTGCCGACATCCTTGGCGGCCCGAAACAGCATGTGATCCTCCCGAATCTTGAGGCTGGCTGCTCCATGGCAGACATGGCAAAGCCCGAGGATGTCGAGGCAGCATGGTCGGTATTGGCCGGCCTCGGCATCGACAGCGTTATCCCCGTCACCTACATGAATTCGGCTGCATCGATCAAGGCGTTCTGCGGGCGCAACGGTGGCATCGTCTGTACCTCATCGAACGCGATGCGGGTCTACGACTGGGCGTTCGAGCGTGGTGAGCGCATCATGTTCTTCCCTGATGAGCACCTGGGCCGGAACACCGCGGTCAAGAAGGGTATCCCGCAGGACCAGATGGTGGTTTGGGATCCGTTCCAGCCCATGGGCGGAAATACCGAGGAGGAGCTGCTCAACGCGAGGGTGATTCTCTGGAAGGGGTATTGCTCCGTGCACGCGCGGTTCTCGGTCGAGCAGATAGAGAAGGCAAGGGTGGACTACCCGGACGGTAACGTGATCGTCCACCCGGAGTGCCGGGTTGAGGTGGTACAGGCGGCGGATTGCGATGGCTCGACCGAGTACATCATCGAGACTATTCGCAATGCTCCCTCCGGAACGACCTGGGCTGTCGGGACCGAGATTAACCTCGTGCGCAGGTTGCAGAGCCAGATGCCCGACAAGAAGATCTTCTGCCTCGATCCGGTGATTTGCCCCTGCTCCACGATGTACCGGATCCATCCCGCGTACATGCTCTGGGCGCTGGAGCACCTGGGACGCGGCGAGATTGTCAACGAGATCGAGGTCGATCCCCAGACGAGCGCGTACGCGAAGGTTGCGCTCGACCGCATGCTGTCTGTGCCGTAGTTCCGGGGAGATCCAGGATGCCGATCGAGGTTGGTGTCGATGCACCGGACTTCATGCTCAAGACAAGCACCGGGGAGGACTTCCGGCTGAGCGACCTGCAGGGGATGCTGCGGGTTATGCTCATCTTCTATCCCAAGGACTTTACCGCCGTCTGCACGGACCAGTTGATCCAGATACGAAAGAACCTCAAGCATCTCCGAAAGGCCGGCATCGAGCCGGTTGGGGTCAACCCTGGCGACGCGGAAAGCCACGAGAGGTTCCGGAAAGCGCACGGACTCAACTTCGAGCTCCTGGTGGACGAGAACGCGGAGGTCGCCAGAGCCTATGGCGCCCTGAAGCCTGACGGCGAGGGCATCCTGCGGTCGGTGATCATTGTCGGCAAGAACGGCAAGATTGCCTACTCGAAAGAGGGAAAACCGCCCTGGCAGCTGGTCCTCAACGCATTGCGCCAGGTTAGCGACGAACCCCGTCCATAGCCGTATCGAGAAGGTCCCGGAGATATGTCTCCGGGACCTTTCGGTTCCATGGATTCGTGTCACTCTCACGTTGCCTGGACAACTGTGAATCGTGATAAGCCGTCTTGCGGGTCGTGACCGAAAGGGCCAGGCTGTCTACACGTCGGCACCCGTGATCCAGTAGAACGGCTCGTTGTAATGCCTGCGAATGGTCGCTTCTTCCTGGCGGCTGAGCTGGGCTTCACTGTCATAGCGTGGAGCGGATGCCAATTCCTCATGTGTGACCGCGACCGTTACCCCGTCGGGGGTGATGCTGATGCGTTCACTGGGAATCGCAAGACGCTGCCGACCGAGGCCTCTACCGACGCGAACCACGATATAACGGAGCAGCAGCTGATCGTCACTGATACCCCTATAGAGCAGCTCCGGGGGTGGATTGACGGGCTCGGGTTCGAAGAGCAAATCTTCCACGCGCCCGATGATCTCGCCGTATTGTGACCTGACGAGACGATGCCGAAGGTCTCGCGGGCCGCGTTGGAGTTGTGGGTCCCAAACGAGGTGTCGAAGCGGGGACACGGCGTCGGCAATGACGACGGCGCCCGTGCCCCGGGGGCCGGTCATCAGGAGTTTCGCTGCCTGCGATGAGACCGTCGATTCTGTTTGGGTGAATCCAATGTATACGGGCGAATTCTCCGTGAAGATCTGGTGGGCCGTGCGAAGGATCTCGATGGTTTCTGAGGTGACCGCGATCAGGGGAGAGCCCGCAACAACCCGCTGCTCCACGTAGGTTGCTTCATTTCGCTCGAAGCCGAACGCCTGGAAGGTACGGGTGAGCTGGCGCGTTGGCAGGCTGCGTAGTGGTGAGACGGTATTGTCGTCGTCCTCACCATGCTGACGGGATTCGCGTATCGTCGCCAGGATGGCGCCGATCGGACCCGCCGCGAGGTAAGTGGCCCGATCCGGCAGGACGAGTGAGGCCAGCCCTTGCAGCCAGCTGCCCACGACATCGAGCGCACTTTTGGCCACGACCTCGGAGAGCACGGCGCGGTAGGGCGTGCGAGAATCGGGATCGAGTACACGCTCGCGAAAGATGATCGAAATTTGATCCGCTGGCTGCTTTAGTCGACGGAGGCACATCAGTGAGCTCTCTGCATCAATGATATCGTCGAAGAGGGCCATGACCGTATAGGATCGATGGAGTTCCTCTTCTTCGAATTGATCGGTAAGGGAATCGAGCATCATGCGTGAACTTCACGTTCGGCCGGGGCGGGGCTCGCGGCGCTGTGAATGACAAAGCGGCCTTGTCCAGGGGGCACGAAGGGAGTGTCAAAGTGTCCCGGTGAAAGCGGCTTGACGTCGAGCGTGCGCAGCTCCGAAGCAATGAAGTCATCCCTCGAACGGAGCAGGCTGCCGACAAGGACCTGGACCGCAGCGCCGATCGGGATCGCGATCAACGCGCCAGCGGGTCCCCCCAACGTGGTGCCGACCAAAACGGCCAGGATCACCGTAAGTGGGGTCATGCCAACGGCATTCTTCATGACCCGCGGGACAAGGAAAGCGCCTTCAAGTTGCTGCATCAGGAAGGCCGCGCCAATGACGATCAGCGCCTTTTGGGGGGAGTCTGCCAGCGCTACAAGAGCCGCGGCGGTGCCACCGATAACCGGACCGATGAATGGGATCGCCTCGGTGAGACCTGCAAAAATCGCCAGTGCCAGCCAGAAGCGCAGGTCGATTCCGTAGTAGAGGATGCCAGAGATCACCCCGACCGTGAGCATCAGCAAGAGTTGACCGCGCGTCCACCCACCGATGCGGTATTCGATCTCGTCCCAGATAGCATGGACGCGAGTCCTCCTGGAGAAGGGGAAGAGACCGAGGACGACCCGCTTGATCGTCACTTTCTCGACCATCCAGTAGAACGTGACGATGAGCATCGAGATGGTTGTGAGTGTAAAGCCGAAAACCGTATTAACTACGCTGAACGCCTGGTCCCGGCCGACTTCGGGACTGTTCCGGATGTTGTTATAGCCCTGCTCGATGCGCATCAGGACACGGAAGCCGGAGGTCCGCACGAGGCTGCTTTCGTGCTGGAGGGCTTGCTGGCGGACGTTATCGAAGATTTCCGGGACCGCCGCATCGAACGAAGACAGTTGCTTGACCAGTTGTGGCACGAGGTAATAGAGGGCCACGCCCAGGACTGTAAAGAGGACGAGATAGACCACCAGGATCGCCTGGGCGCGACGAAGTCCGGCGCGGCGCAGCCGGAAGACCAGTGGCTCAATGACCGCGGCGAAGAGGATCCCGATGGCCAGGAGCAACAGGATCGAACGAACCTGCCAGATCATCCACGCCGAAGCCACGATCGCAATGATGGCAATCGTCGAGATGATCACCCGGATGAGGTAGGGCTGCTGCGCTGTCACTGGAACGTTGCCTCGTCGCGATGGCTCTATTGCTGCGGAGTAGCCGATACGAGTGCGCTACCTGACGCTCACGGATGCGCACTCAGCCGGAACTACGGCGTGCTGACGTACTTTCCGGCATCCTCTGGCTCCGTCAGGAGCTCCTTCTTGAGATCTTCATAGCCTTCGCGTCCCATGAGCGCATAGGTTGCGTTTTTCCCGGCTTCAACACCTGGTTGCCCGAATGGATTTACATGATACAGCGCGCCAGCCATTACCGTCTGGAGCTGCATCATGTAAAAGAACTCGCCGACCGCAAAGGCGTCGATTGTCGGTGTCGTGATTGTGATGTTTGGCCGCTCCGTCTCCGTCAGTGCCCATGCGGTGGCGAGTCGCTCACAGTCGAGCAGCTGTCCGAGCTCCCCACCCCGGAAGTAAGAGAGCTCCGTGGCCGATTTGGGAGGGCTCGGGATTTCGACTTTTTCCCGGTACGCTCCCACCGCAATCAGCTGGATCAGCTTGTCGTTCGGGCCTTCGGTATAGAGCTGGATCTGGGAGTGCTGGTCGATTGCGCCGAGAGCCTTGATCGGCGTCTGTCCAGCGAAGACGACCTCGTTGTCCGTCGAGAGCTTCTTGCCCAGGCTCTCGGCCCAGAGCTGACGGAACCAGTCCGACAGGCCGAAGAGGCCGTCGGCATAGGGCATGGTGACCAGCATCGATTTGTCGTGCCTTGTGTCCGCGAGTACCGAGAGCGCGGCTAGAAGATAGGCCGGGTTGTCCCGGATATCGCCGCTTGAGGCACGAGCGCGCATGGCGGCAGCCCCTGCGAGCAACTGGTGGATATCAACGCCGGCAAGCGCGGCGGGGATGAGGCCCACGGCGCTCAGGACAGTCTGCCGACCGTCTACCCCTGGCGGGACGGGAAACGTTCGGTAGCCTTCCTGATCGGCCATCTGGCGGAGGATACCGTTTTCCGGATCGGTTGTGGCAACGATCTGCCTCGCCGCCTGCTCCTTGCCCACGGCCTGGATCAGGGCGTCGCGGACCACCAGGAAATTGGCGGCGGTCTCGGCGGTTTGACCGGACTTCGAAACAACGTTGACGAGCGTCCTGGAGAGGTCAACCGTTTCGAGAGTTGCTCGAACTTTTTCCGGGTCCGGGTTGTCAAGCACAAAGAATCGCGGTCCGCCACGCTCCTCATCCGAGAGCAAGTTCCGGTAGGGATGGCAGAGCGCCTGGATCGTCGCGATGGCCCCAAGCGAGGATCCCCCGATGCCGATCAGGATGAAGTCGCGGTAGGTCTTGCGGGCGTCATTGGCAAATTCAACAACCTCGTCTGCGTTCGCCGTGTTGTCCGGAAGGTCCTGCCAGCGCTGCACGCCGTTCCTGTGCTCGTTGACAATCCGGTCATGTTGTTCGCTGACATATGGCTGAAGCTCGCTAAGCTCGGCATCCGAGATGCCATGCGTCGGCCCAACAGCGTCAACAGTGGCATTCCGGTAATCAATGACAAGGCGGGAGGACGCGGATGCAGTCACCTGGTGTCCTTTCGATTCGCTCATATTCCATTCGATGGCAAGATGCACGAAGGATGCCATCTGCTCGATTGATGGTAGCACCCGGGCGGGAGCCCTGGTTTGTACGCGCGCCACTGGAAGTGCGGTAGGATGCAGGTGTCGAATTCAGGGACCTGACAGACCCGTCCATCAGGAGGACGTTACTCGTGACGGGGCAGCCAGCTGAGGAATTAATGGCAACTCAGAC
>JAUJLY010000355.1 GCA_030447145.1 Thermomicrobiales bacterium | reverse complement strand
CCAGCATCGTCCCACGCGCGCGAGTAGTTGTTCCATTGCCAATTTTCGGGGATGAGGTTAAGGCCACTGACGAATATCTCCAAGGAATCCTTGAGCGATGCAGACACCATCCAGAGAAATGGGTAGAACCAGACGAAGCAGACAACGGCCAGTGCCAGTACCTGGAGCTCAATGCCTAGCTTCCCCCGTCGCCGAACTCGAACCATTAATGCTGTGGGGCTCATGATCCTCTCCTGTCGTTGCCGGCATTGCGGACAGCAATGAACTGAACCGCAGCAAGCACAATGGTTAGCAGTCCAAAAGCCACCGCTGCCGCTGATGCATAGCCGAGTCGGGGGATTGTGGCAGCGAAGGCCTGGCGATAGATGAATACGTCAATGACCTCAGTAGAGAAGAACGGTCCACCTCCAGTCATCGTTAGGATGAGATCAAAGACCTCCATCGTATCGATGAATGTCAGGACCCCGATGATCAAGGCGAAGGGCTTAAGAATCGGGAGGGTTATCTGCCTGAGAATCTGCGACGAACTAGCACCATCTACGCGAGCCGCCTCATAAAGTTCGTGGTTTACAGTCTGCAGCGCAGCAAGCCAGTAGATCATCGTGACTCCGAACCATTTCCAAACATGCACTTCCATAACGGTGTAGATTGCGGTTGAGGAATCCCCAAGGAAATTTACTGGACGATTTACTAACCCTGCATCCAGCAGGAATATATTGACGGGTCCGCCCGCTGGGTCGAAGACGAACTGCATCACCACGCCAATGATGGCCGTGGTGGTTACCACCGGCAAGAAGAAAGCTGTGCGGAAAAGGCGGGCGAAAGGCAGGCGTGGATCAGTTGATGCGGGTGAAATACCTCCAGTCCGGCTTCCTTGCGGATGCGGTTGAACACCATCTTGACGCCCTCGAATGAAAGCCAGAAGAGCGTTCCCGGTTCCTCGCCCCGGATAGAGAGCCAGCGTTTGAGTAAGTCTGCCGTGGAGGGGGCAAAGAAGACAAAGCGTTCCTTGCGCCCCTTGCCCATAATCCGGGCCTGTCCCTCGGCAATATCCACGTCTTTCAGCTCCAGATTGGCAACCTCAGCGCGTCTGACTCCGGTGTCGAGCATGAAGGCAATCAGGGCGCGGTTACGGGTGCCGATCTCGGTCGAGAGTGAGAGTTGCTTGGTGGCAAACACTCGGTCCAACTCCTCGTCAGAGAGGATAGGAAAGAACACTTGGGGGAGCTTGTTCACTGGAACCTTGGGAAGACTTGCAATGTGTCCCTCCTCCAGCATCCACCGCGCAAACACTCTCAGGTCGGTCATCATGCCGCGAATACCGGCGTCGCTTCGCTTGGTCTCTCCTCGCCAGCCTTTGGTGGGAGTTTCGCGCAAATAGATGGCAAACTCGTTCATGATGAAGGTTGTTACCACCGCTGTCGTGCCGACATATCCCTTTGCTTCTAAAAAGACATCAAATACCCGAAACGTGTCCCGGTAATGGCTTGTCGTCTTGGGTGAGTGGCCCATCGCTCCGTGGTGCAGGATGTATTGCTCCTGTAAAACTGATAGCTGCATCTGACTACTCCGCCGCTGTGGGGAACGACCCAGGCGACGATTTGAGGATGTCATGGTTCTCTCACCTCACAAAGTGTCTGGCAGATATGCAAGCGACCTACCGGCTCACGCACGCATGAGCTACCGGCCTCGAATCATCGAGCCAGTGGGTCAAAAGAGGCAGTTTGTACCGTCAGAATGGGGTTTTGGTGGGTGGCTCCCCGAAGAGGACTCGAACCTCTAACCCTCCGGTTAACAGCCGGATGCTCTACCATTGAGCTATCGGGGATCGTGCTCCTTGCGAGCAACGACGTGATTTTACCACAACTCCACGTCGCTTCAAGGCCGTATTGGATCTGCGATTTAGTCGCTGTCAGAGACGTCTGATCAGGGTTTTTACTCTCTCCCTGCGACGTATGAACACGTTGGCGGGGATGCAGACGGGAAGGCAAAGGCACCGTGTGGGACCCACGATCATACGAAGATACGGACTACGGGCTCGAGCCTGGTGAAAGTTTCGAGCCTGAAGACCCGTGGGAAGCCGATGTCGAGGAGGTGAGCACCGCCGGTCCTCACGTTATGACGGTGCTTGGCGCGATCGATCCCCAAGACCTCGGTATCTGCCTGATGCACGAGCACTTGCTGAGACAGCCGACCTCGGCAACGGCCAGGGAACCGGATCACTGGCTGGACAACGAAGGTCTCATCTCTGAGGAGATTGAGGCGTTCGTGGCGATGGGAGGCCGCGCGATTGTTGATTCCTCAACACCGGATTACGGCAGGGATGCTGCCGGTTTGGTCCGTCTCGCGATGCGGGCGCCGGTACACGTGACGGGCGTTACCGGTCGGAGCCATTGCACGTACTCTTCCTGTGTCGAGGAGTCCGTCGACGTGGAACGCCTTACGGGGGAGTTCGTCGTGGATCTGCTCGACGGTATGGGGCAGAGCTCTGCGCGAGCCGGCATGCTGAGGATTGGCACGGGCCAAGACAAGATCTCAGAGGTAGAAGAGGCGTTCATACAGGCTGCCGCGCAGGCTCATTCGGCGACAGGTGCACCGGTGATGATCAGCGCGAAGTCAGGCACGACGGTGCTCGAGCAGCTAAACGTCCTGCTGAGAGCCGGCATGGATCCCACCCGAGCCATTGTTGGTGGACTTGACAGGAAGCTGGAGTGGGATCAGTTGGTGGCAGTTGCTGAGACAGGCGCGTTCATCGCGTTCGATGGGGTGAGCAGGCCGGGTCATACTTCCGACGCCAAACGTGCCGCGATGCTTGTTAGCTTGGCCGAAGCAGGATATGCCGACCGGCTGCTCATCTCACATGGTCACGAGCGGAGATCTTCATACATCTCGTATGGAGGGCAGCCGGGAATCACCTATATACTCGAGCGTTTCTCGCTCGAACTGATGGACGCTGGGGCCGAGGCCCTGCTGGTGCGCAACATGCTCATTGAGAATCCGGCGCAGGCCCTCACGATCCATCCGCCAGCATCCTGACAACCAACAATGTCGTGTTGTGCGAACAGAACCTGGAGGGTATCGCTCATGCCGATCAGGCTTTTTCTTACCTCCGCGAGGGTCCATGATGGTCCCGCAGGAGAGGGGGATATCCCCGTCGATCGCTTCTTCGTTAACGCGTCCGAGGTTCCAGAGGTGTGGGTAGATACCGAATCGTCGATCACCCCTGAGCGAGGGAAGTCGGCGACCTTTCTCTTGATACGCAACCTCGACCTGGGTTTCACCAGAATCACTGGAACAATAGAGCGCAAGGTGCAGAAGTAGGCCTGGACGCACGATCTCAGGGGCGTCCGGTGCTCCCCTTTGGACTCCGCTGTGAGACAAATCGGGAGTGCCCGAGAGCCCTTGCATCTTGCTTAGTTACGCCCTACGAGTAAGAGGAGGTGCAGGTATCGATACCTGCACCTCCTCTTACTCGTAGCCTGTTGCTTGTCTGTTAGCGCCGCTTCCGCCTGAAGCGTGGGACTGGTGCCCGCTTGTGAGCAGTTGTGCTCACCATGTGATGGACCCTGGCGAGTACACCGGGGTCCACGAGGGACGTGTCGCCTGTGTCCATGGCACTGAGT
>JAUJLY010000354.1 GCA_030447145.1 Thermomicrobiales bacterium | reverse complement strand
CGTACTTGGTTTTTTGGTAGGCCACATCTGACAGGTTGTCCCCAAGAGCATCTTTTACCAGGTCATAGACGCCCGTTACCCGAAGTCCTTCATCGAATCTCTCAAACACCATGTTCCATTACCCGAAGTCACCGTGAACGATCACATTCCTTTTAGGCGGCACCAAGGAGGAGCTCCATCCCTCCACGCACTCAAGGAGCCACGGTACGTCGACGAGGGTCAGCGACGGAGAGGCAGCTAGTCGGGTCGAGATCTGATTGATGACCCAACCCGAATAGGGCTGTGGGAATGGCTCAATGGATCCAGCGTCAAGCGAGTAGTCGCCGGCATAGTCGAACGTGGCGGTTTGGAGAGCTATAAGTGCAATCGCTTGCGCCCGGGCTACCTGTGTCCATGCTTTCGGTCCGCGCTCGTTCTCTGGTAGCAGTAGGTTGAGGCCTGAACCTCCCAGCCGAGGCATGATGACAAATGGCCAGTCAAACACGTCCGTCTTGGGATAATAGTGAAAGGGCCATGGGGCACCCAGTGCGGTCTGCGTGGTGACGAGCTCAGCGAAGAACTGCTCCTTCGGGAATTGCCACAGGTCCTGGGGCGCGCCTTTGAATACGAAACTCCCGGTCGTGGTCTCCAGGAACGCCGTCTGGTTGTAGTTGTAGCCACCGGTCGATGATGACGTCACCGACAGCAGTTTTCCAAGATCGAACACGTCCAACGCGGTTTGCACCTGGCGACGCGTGAGCCGTCCCAGGGGATCGGGCAAGACAAATTCCTCATCTGTCATCAGCGTTCCTCGACGATGGGACACCTAAATCGACGGTGTCCCGCTCATACCTCACGCTCAACGGGCATCTCAGACTATACGCGTATGCCAAACTCCAAGATGGCCCCATTTAAGCGTTGGTTGAGATTCACTGCACACGAAAGGAGAGGAGCTTGTCAGGCACCACATTACTCGATCAGCTCGTGGAGCGAATCAAGACGATTCCTGGGGTAGCCGCCTTAGCCGCCTATGGCTCCACGGGCACAACGGAGTGGACTGCCCACTCAGACATCGATTTGATCGTGTGGATCGACCAGCCTACTGATATCAATAGCGTTCACTTTACGGTCCAAGGCATTCCCGTCGACCTCAACGTGAAATCCATCCAAGCGTGGCAGTCCGGCAACTATGGATGGCTGCCGCCGTCACCGCTCCTGCCACTCTGGGACCCGGGGAAGGTGATTGGTACCGCGTCCACGCCGTCACCCTCCGGTTCCAGAGCTGAGGCGTACCAGTATCGCTATGCGCATGCTCACCGTTTACTCAAGCTTCAAAAGGTGATTGGCACGGATGACGAGGTGGCGGACTTCCTGGCCGCCGGTGCAACCCACTGGATAGCCGTTTCCTACTGTCACGCAAGGGGCCAACGATTTTCCCGGCATTGACAAGCTCGTATCCCAGTGGCGTGTTGACGACCCGCAGATGGTGACGTGGTTGGCAGAGTCGGTCCGCTCACGACATCACAGGCTTGAAAACATCCGCTCCGCGTCAGAAAGAGCGCTCGAACCAATCGGTGGGTTGCTTGCGGCTGATGAGATGTATGTCACTGGGACCGACGGACCCGCTGACGGCCACCTCTACAACCAAGCCTCGGACCTCATCGCTCCGCTGCTCATTGATGCGCCTAACGTCTGTCCCTCGTAAGAAGCTACCCGGTACAGCCATCGGCTTTCCCCACTGTGGGGAGGTATTGCGTCAGGACGAATCAACGCTGCCATTCCGCGCGAAATAGCAATCTTAGAGCTGCGCATAGAATTGGGCGACTAGTCCATACCCTGAATGACAACCTTGGGTAGGAGGTGCAGGCTCGGTTTGGCAGCTGTCCTGCCCTCGCTGACTCGGTCATGTTAGGGTCTCTGCAAAGAAGGAGATGGGCACAACGTTCGTGTTCATTGACTCGTTGCTCGCACATAGCTAATGGCCGACGCCCTGATAGCGGTTCAGGGCCTTGCCCCACAGCCAGCTGGTGGCGAACACGGTCCAGGCGGTGGCCAGTGGCGTGCACCAGCCGAGCCACTGCCAGTCGCTGTCGCGATCGAGCAGCACCAGTGCCGGGAAGTATGAGATGAAGGCGTACGGAATCACCTCCGTGACGGCGGTGCGGATGATGCCGTTGTAGATATCCAGCGGGAACTTGGCGAAGTCGATCATGAGCGCCAGCATGGTGGGCAGCGCACTCTGGGCACTGGGTTCCCAGAAGCCGGTCAGGTTGATGGCGAAGTTCAGCGCGCCGATCAGGACGGCGCCGCAGAGGATGATCACGGCAAGGTAGGGGATGGTCCACCACGCAATGGCGGCGTCGCTCCGGGAGAGGCCGAGGTAGAGCATGACCTGCCCAAAGCCGTGGATGCTGACGATGGCGCTGGCGCTTTGCAGTGCCGGGGAAATGGGGCGGACCAGCACGCGGTCGAACTCCCCGCTGTTGACTTTGGCCCGGAGCGTCCAGGGGCCATCGCAGAACAGCTCGGTCAGGCCCTTGGGCACCATCGCCAGGCCGTACAGCAACACGATGTTCCAGACGGACCAGCCGGCAACTTGCGGAATCTGGCTGAAGAGCGCCGAGATGAAGACGAGCCCGGTGGTTTGCATCAGGATCGCGCCAACGATGCCGATCCAGAAGTCGGCGGCGTATTCGACGGTGCTGCGCAGCTGCATGAGCTGGAGCTTGAAGTACAGGCGGAGGTGCTTGCGGGCGGAAGCGACAGTCATCTCATCCTCCCTGGATTTCGACGCGGTTAAAGGCAGCCTGCCAGGCCCAGTTGGCGAACAGCCACATGGCCACCAGCCAGGCGGCCGACAACGCGAGCAGGGCGAGCGCCTCGGAGCCTTCGGCCTTGCCGAGATAGATCATGAGCGGCGTGCTGACGATACCCCGCATGGGTGAGACATCGGCGATGATCCGCAGCCAGCCCGGCATCATGGCGAGTGGGATGATGGTGCCGCTAAGGATGTTGATGACGGCTTCGCGGCTCCAGGCGATACCGACGCCGTTGAGGGTCCAGAACGTGAGCAGGCTGATGCTGAACACGATCAGGGCATTGGTGAGGAATCCAATGAGCACGGCGACCAAGAAGAGGACGGCGGCGAGCGGGGTGGCGGGAGGTTGGATGCCGATGAAGACCAGACCCACCACCATGGTGAGGCCGAGGCTGAGGATGCCCTCGACCATGGCGGCACCAGTGGCAACGCTGACCTGATTGAGGCAGTAGTTGAGTGGACGGGTGAGGTCGCGCAGAATGTCGCCGGTGCGGATGGTGAGCATCATGTTGGCGGAGATGCGCCAGCCGATCAGGGCGTTGAGCCCGAAGGCGATGACCACGTAGGTGCGCATGTCGTCCCAGGTGAAGCCCTGGATCATCGCGGACTCGTTGAAGGCGGCCTTCCAGAGGAAGTAGAGGATGAAGACCCAGATGAAGGTCAGGACGATGTTGGTCAGGGTCGTGACGCGATAGGTGATCGCCTGCTGGAAGGCGGTCTGGGCGATGCTGAGATATTTCGGACGCGGTTCAGCGCGAACCTGGCTCGCCATCGGCGTCCTCCTCGAACCGCAGCGTGCCCTCGTAGAGGTTGCGGATGATGCTCTC
>JAUJLY010000353.1 GCA_030447145.1 Thermomicrobiales bacterium | reverse complement strand
GTTGCACGGAGCGACCCCGCGAGCGGGAAGGTGGTGGGGTGGATCGATCTGTCCGGGCTGCTCTCCGAGGAGGAGCGGGAGGCGTACGACGTAGATGTCCTCAATGGCATCGCGTATGACTCTAAATCGGAGCGCATATTCGTGACGGGGAAACTATGGCCGAAGCTATTCGAGATTGAGCTGGCTCCCGCCGACTAATGGCTCTTCATTTCGAACGAGCTTTGGGCTCTGTGACTGGCATTACACCGCGAAGTGCCCGTCATGACAGTGTCGCGCTTCACGGGAGCGCCTCGGCGAACGGCAGACATAGCCATTGGCTACCGCACTTCAGCGTGGCTGCCTCGTTGTCGATCTCCAATCACGAGTAGCAGAACGGCATGCTACCCACGACGTTGCTAGCAGGGAGCAGGCTTCCTGGGTTCCAGCCAGTTCCTTGCCGCCAGGGGTTACTAGATGCGCAAGTCCTCGCGGACATCCTGATGCGTTCAGGAAAGCGCATACATTTCCGCCTGCACCCGTTGGAGATATTTGACGATTTCTGCTGGTCCTGAACGGTGTGCCACCGCCTCTACGTCGGGGTTGTAGTTCGTGTTGGTGTTGACGTCATACGTGACCATGCGGCCATCAGTTGCTTCGATCAACTCAAAGCCGGCAATCTCCAGATGGTGCTTCCGTGCGAAGCCGAGAAAGGCATCGATGACGGGATGCTGAAACTCCTCACGCAGGGCGAAGAGGCTCGGTGCCTCGATGGGCCGTCCATTGTTGTCCATCTCACAAGCGTCGGCCGGGCAGAGTTGGAATCCTCCACGAGCGGCATCTGCGCTGATGGCGTAGACGTACTCGTATCCAACCGTCTCGACACGGGTGATGAATCCGTCGCGAGGTTCCACGTATTCCTGCAGGAGTGTGATCCCGTCTACGGGCTCCTCGAAAAGTTCCGACGTCGCATACGCCCTAAACGCGTCCATGTCATCAAAGCGCTGGACGCCGAGGCCCTTGCCGCCCTGGTTGTGCTTGGTGATGAACGGGACTGGCATCCTTGCTGCCGCAGTGATGAGGTCCTCTTTGCCGACGACAGCCACGGTGCGCGGCACGTCGATGCCGAAGGCCATGAGAGCCGTGAGCTGACGCACCTTGCTGACTTCCATCTCGACCACCGAGCGGCCATTGACAACTCTGCGGCCGTGGGCTTTCAGCCAGTCGAGGACCGCTCGGGTGTAATCCTTGGACCAGTCATGACCCCGTGTATGCGACGAGGCACTGAGCCGGTTCCAATAGACGCCCTCGGGAGGGGCGGTATCAAGATCGATCAAGCCGCTGGTCAACAGCCACTCTTCGTATTCGATTCCCGCTGCGTTGAACGCCGCGGCGAAGGGCGGGAACCACTCGGGATTCTCGTGCAGGGCGTAGATGGGCATACGAGCCTCCTTTCTCTTCTCGTGACGGCGACTTCACTTCCGAAATGATACCAGCTTCGGAAAGACAAGCCTCGAATCACGGACCGTTCTCGGACGCATATGCTCGCTCCAGTGTCGCTCTGAATGGCTCGGTTGTTGCATCATGGGGCAGAGAACAGCCGATTCGACGGATGTGGAGAACCCCGATGACTGAACCCGACACCGATACGGAGGCTTATGCCCGGTCGCTTGATGCCGCCGATCCCCTGGCGCGGTTCCGGGAGCGGTTCCATATGCTTCCAGAGAGGATCTACCTCGACGGCAATTCGCTCGGCCTTCTCTCCCATGACGCGGATGCAGCGGTGCTCGCCGCCATGCAGTCGTGGAAGGAGCAGGGCATCAACGGCTGGCTGGAAGGGGATCCGCCTTGGTTCACCCTCGGCGAAGCGCTCGGCGAGCGGATGGCCGCGCTGGTTGGCGCAGGGCCGGAGTCCGTGGTCGTCACCGGCACGACGACGGTCAACCTGCACCAGATGGTTGGCTCGTTATACCGACCTCAAGGTCAGCGGCGAAAGATTCTTGCCACTGCGCTCGACTTTCCCTCTGACATCTATGCACTCAAGAGCCAGGTTCGCCTGCAAGGTGGAGATCCAGCACACGATCTTGCGCTGGTGCCAAGCCGCGATGGCCGGACGGTCAAAGAGGAGGACATCATCGCCGCGATGACCGACGACGTCGCACTGGTGCTGCTGCCATCGGTCCTCTATCGATCGGGCCAATTGCTGGACATCCCGCGCCTGACGGAGGCGGCGCATCAGCGGGGAGCGCTGATCGGATGGGACTGTGCCCATTCGGTCGGAGCGTTACCGCATGCCTTCGATGAATGGGATGTGGATTTCGCCGTCTGGTGCTCCTACAAATACCTCAATGCGGGACCGGGCGCAGTCGGTGCGCTCTACGTGAACCCGCGTCATTTCGGCCGGGAGCCCGCTCTGGCGGGGTGGTGGGGATACCGCAAGGACCAACAGTTCGAAATGGCGCATCACTGGGAGGGAGCGTCGCACGCCGGTGCATGGCAGATCAGCACGATACCGTTGCTGTCAAGTGCCTCGGTTCTCGGTTCGTTGTCGATATTCGAGGAGGCGGGAATCGACGCCATCCGCGCGAAGTCGCTGGACCAAACGGACTACCTGATTCGGCTTATCGAGGACGGCGGGCTAGCCGATGAGCCGTACGGATACCGTATCGGGACTCCTCAGCAGCATTCAAGGCGAGGGGGCCACCTGGCGATCGAGCATGAGGCAGCGGCGCAGATCGCACGGGCGCTTATCGCCCGTAAGGTGATCGTTGATTTTCGCAAGCCGAACGTCATCCGCCTCGCACCAATTGCGCTTTCCACGACTTACCACGAGCTCTGGCGGACCGTGCAGGTCCTGCGCACGGTCATTGAGACGGGCGAGCATCTGGAGTATGCGGAGGTGAGGTCGGTCACCTGATTGTTCTACACCTGAGCCGGAAGCGAGAAAATTAAACAACTTCCGGGTGCCTTTCGGCGCTCTAGCGGATTTGTGGGACACGCAGTGAGAGTGGTCGAGTCACGGTGGACAACTGGCATGCGAGTGTTCCGCTTGTGAAGGCGATGTTGACCAGGTTCGTTCCGTCTGATTTAAGCGCCTGAGCCTGCGTTTTCTCGTCGATAGAAACGACCCTGTTCACTGCCAGTCTTTGCCCGGTAGCGAGCACGAGGATCTCGATCGCGCCGTAGCGAGGCGCAACCGCGTGTATGAACCGTGCCGCGTCCCGTGCCGTCCAGGCTGTAGACACCAGCAGGTCGTCTGCGCTGGGGAACGGCGCGTACCGCGCTGCGCCGACGGACTGGGGCCATGCGGCCAGCGGCTCTCGATCGGCCGCTTCGAGATGCTCCGTGAGAAGGTGTGCCCCCAGCCCGGCCAGCGACCGCTCCAGGGTCACGACAGTGGCGTCCTCGGGGATGGCCATCTCCCGTTGTGCAACCACAGGCCCGGTGTCCCACCCGGAGTCCATGAGGTGAAGGGTCACTCCCGTTCCGGATAGACCCCAGCGAAACGCCCAGGACACTGGCTCAGGACCCCGCCCGTCGGGGAGTAATGATGGGTGGACGTTGAGGCATCCGAACCGTGGTAGCGACAACATCCACCGGGGTAACCGCCAGGGGCAGCAGGCAACCACTATGAGATCCGGCGAGATCAGACCGAGCGTCGTGCGCAGCCCT
>JAUJLY010000352.1 GCA_030447145.1 Thermomicrobiales bacterium | reverse complement strand
CAACGTGAGAACGTCCACGGAGTCATTGACGGCGAGAATGTGGCGGCGCGCGGGCGTGGGCTCGGATAGGTACATGTCGGGGAGATAACTCCGGCACCAATGACGAAGCGATTGGGAAGTGGCACTTGATGGGAGTCCATCATAATGCACAGCGCAGCAGCAAGTGAGGATGTGGGGCGACCAATTGCCAGGCGCACTCCTAGCCAATTGGGGAAACGGGCGCCGAGGTCTCGGGCGGCAGATTCGCAAATCGTCCGCCGGTCACACATCACAACTCGAACACGTAGCGCAAGGAAATCTTAGACTTGCGCTACCCGAAGCGCCAGTCCTCTCGTGCGATGACGTCGCGAAAGCTGATGGGCTTGATTCCATACGCCGTACAAACTGAAGGTATCTTTGGGTTCCTCTCGTTACCGCCCGCTTCATCGGTCACCACGGTTGCCCCGCGTATTAGTGCCAACGCGACGACGAACGGATCCGCAGCCCGCTGTCCCTTCCGGTTTTGGAGCATTTTTGGATAGCGATCAAGGATCTTTTTGACAGCGGACTGCTGTTCTTGATCCATCCAGATTATGACATCTGGGATGGACGTCTTAAGCCAATCTGCCATCCCGTCTTTTTGTCGGTCCAGTTCTCGGAAGACCATCTCAGGGACAATGAGTCGGCCTGCTACTCCTAATTGCGCAACGGCATCCCAGACGGGCGGGAAAGCGCGAATCGGATAGTCTCGATTCCAAGCATGAAGGAAAGCAGAGGTGTCTACGCAATACACCTCTGATTCACTCATCGCATGATTCCGGATTTTTGAATGAAGGCATCCAAGTTATGGAGCGGAACGCCGAGATTATCGTACAGCTCAACGCCGGTAATTTCTCGACGCTGGTAGGCGGTAACGAGCTCTCTGGCAAATCGGCTCCCTACCCTTCTTGCTGCCCTATTGTATGCATGCTGGAAGTGAGGGCTGTCCAACTCCTCGGCCTGTTCGTACTCTGCAAGAAATAGGCGGCGGCGGGCCAGATAGTCCTTCATCGTTGCACGCCTCAGCGTAACTAAGCGGCGCAAGATGGCCTCTCTGCTAACCCAGTACCTCCGGCTCAACGTGGTCAATTGACGGTCCGACCATCCTTTTTCTGATTGGACGATCAACACGTCGGGATCTTCCAAAAGCGTGCTCATAGGCAGGAGGCACGCAGCAGCAACGCTGTTACAGTAGCCTTCAATCCTAGAGAACCCGTGAGATTGACCACTACTGCCGTCACGCAAATTGCATATTCCTCCGTCCTGAAGAAGTACATGAACCACTTCGTGGAGGAGGGTGAATATTCGTCCGAGTGGAGTGTCTCGATTGTTGAGCGCGACTACCGGAAAGGGTTGAGCAGTGACGGAGCACCCCCGGATTTCGCTAACCTCAACACTCGCGATGTGCATCACCAAAATGTCTCTTGATTCGACGGCTTGTGTCCAGCCGCGTAATGCATCGTATTCGTCGGACCAACGTTGTTGGTCCGCCGTGGTAATGTTGAGCCACTCTCTTAGCCGCGTTCCAGCCGACTCCTCATCGTCTTCCTGCGAGAGACTCAGACTGAGTGGTTCTGGTTCATCGTCAGTGTCTGCAACAAGCTCGATCAGGAGATTTCGCTGCTGATGAATGCGCTCAAGTTCGCTGTCCAACTCTACGGAAAGCTGAGCATCCGTTGCGCTCGGCAGTTTTCTGAAGTCGCGCATAGGCACGAAGTCTCTTGGAGGCTCGGAAAGGTAGAATAGAGCTACGGGTCGCTTATAAACACTTGCGATTTTGCGCAGCTGTGCCCAAGTAGGAGCCAGCTCGCCCAATTCCCAAAGCTCTAGATCAGCCGCGAAGACATTGAGGCGCTCCGCTGCTTCAGCAATGGAAAGGTGTTGCTTCTCCCTTGCCCAGGTCAATAAAGCTGGCTCAATGTCCACTTCGAAAGTTTTCACAGTGACAATCTATTCTGAACTCGCTGGATTGACCAGCGCATCCCTTCCTGCATTCGAACTGCTTACCGAATCAAGGTCCTGCTTTATGCTCATACAGGCAGGCTCAGTCCGACGTTCCCAAGCCTCGGGAAGCCACGCGTCACCACATCACTCTCGCCCTCACCTCACCACCTCCCGAACCGCCGTATCGTAGGCATCCTTGATCCGCAGGAACGCATCGGCGCTACCGCGGGCGTCCGGGTGATGCCGCCGCACCTGCTGCCGGTACGCGGCCTCGACCTGCTGTCGACTGGCCGTCCCGCTCACACTCAACACCTCCCACCACGCCAGCTCATTTCCGGCCGACAGCGCCGCGAAGCTACGGAACGCCTGATCAACCATCTGCTTGGCGCCCCACTGCTCCAGTCCCCACAAGGCGCCGATCACCTGCGCGATCGCGTTGACGTTGTCCTCCAGCCGGATCCAGCGGTCGCACGGGATGCAGACCTGCTCGCCGTTGCGGTCAAAGTAGGCCGTGACCCCCGTATCCTCGATCCGTGACTGCCGGCTCAGGATCTCGCCGGAGCGGTTGGTCCGGGCGTTGGAACTGATCACCAGGTTGAGGCCGCCCATGAGCGCGACCTCGCAGGTCAGCTTGTCGCGCGCCTTCGTGAGGCTGGTGTCGAATCGGGAGTGCTCCGGGTTGTCGGTCCGAGGCCAGCCGATCACCTCCTTGAGCGGAGAGGCTTTGTTTATGTGAGCCTCCGGAAGACGTCAACACATCACATCGCCCCGTCTCGCGGCGCCGACGTCTTCTCGAATCCACCGTCACCCGTTGGAACTGTGTCGCCCGCAGCGTTTGTGATCCCCTGATGGTTGGTAATGGCGAGGGACGTCGCACACGTTCAGGGAGCGTCGATGTCTCAATCACGAGCACACGACCTCAATCTGGCAGCAGGCACTTGATTGCTCGGAAGACCGGCGATTAACGTCAGATGTTGAGGTCTCGCTCTCCTGTCACACCCTAAGCTGTACTCTGGATGCTGGTTCCCCGGAACGCCCGCATCGTGTCACAGGCAGGGCACACCACCTCGATCCGGCCAGTGTCGAGGTAGGCGGCGAACGACCGCACGGCCGGATCGAGCACCAACCCACCCTCGGCCGTGACCCGGCCCAGCACCGCCCCGTGCCGCACCGGGCAGCCTTGGTTCCGGCACCGCCACCACGACCGGCTCATGGGATGCCTCCTACCACCCACGGTCGGGGATGACAGACCAGGCAGACGCCATCGTCCGAAAACCGGCTGCTGCCACAGGCGTAGCAGTGGCTGGGGCGTGGCGGTGAATGATGTGAGGAGCCAACTTCGTACGAATTAGTCGAGCCAGACGCATGGAGTGCTCCATCGTCCACCACTAGATCGCTTACTTCGTACGAATCAAACGAAGTTGTCTCCGCATCGTGGGCGCCTTGGTTCGTTGGTTCGTACGTAGGAGTGACTTCCGATTCTTCCACCCATTCTGAGGGGTCATCGTCGACGGCACGCCACCGCCAGAGGATGCGTTGGCTGGGACCGGTTCCCTCCGTAGTGGTCTCGACCCGCCCCTCGGCCAGCAGGGCCTCGAGCACCGCATCGAGTTCCCTGGCCGTCACGTTGCGGTGCAGCGCCTGCCACAGCTCGGTCTTGGCCAGCCAGCCGTCTGCCCCGCGCAGGATCGTCG
>JAUJLY010000351.1 GCA_030447145.1 Thermomicrobiales bacterium | reverse complement strand
GCCGGTCGCCTGCACCTGCAGGCGATCCCACATTTGAGCGAGCCGTGGTATTGCTGCGCAGAGCCGACGGATCTGCAAATGGCTCCCCGGGACCGTGTCTAGGGGCAAGTGTCCAGGAATGGGGACGGTTGCGTTGCGGGAATCATGACCCGCGGGAGTTCCGGGGCGGCCAGCGACAGCATCACTCACCCGCTGAACGTCCATGCCGTTACCAGGCACGCGACGGGTGGTCGGAGGTCGCACTTCCATCGCTACAGCCGGGTTGAATTCGTTGAGCGTATTGAAGACGATCAGCCGAACATCAGGCGTTCCCCAGTGCACCAATCAGCTATTCGCGCTACCCTGACGCACGCGTGGGATCTGGAGAATGACTGTTGACTGGTGGCAACTGAGCGAGAGGAGAGGACCGCTATGGTGAGCTTTGGGATCAAGACCGCACCGCAGCACACGACCTACGACGACATGCTGAAGGTCTGGCAGGAAGCTGAGGAGATTCCCAGCATCGAGCACGCATGGCTCTTCGATCACTTCGCCCCGATCCAGGGGGATGTGAGTGGTCCATGCCTTGAGGGATGGACAGTCCTTGCCGCCTTTGCCGCCGTCACGAAGCGAATGCGCCTGGGATTGATGGTGACAGGGAACACCTATCGCCATCCCGCGGTGCTGGCGAAGATCGCCGCCACGGTCGACGTCATCTCCAATGGCCGGCTCGACTTCGGGATCGGTGCGGGCTGGAATGTCTATGAGCACGAGAGTATGGCTATCCCGCTGTACAAGCCCGGGGAGCGCATTCGCCGCCTGGATGAAGCCTGCGAGATCATCAAGGGGCTGTTTACGCAGCCGATCGTCGATTTTGATGGTCGCTACTATCAACTGAAGGATGCTCGCAGTGAGCCAAAGCCGGTGCAGAAGCCGTATCCACCGTTTGTCATCGGCGGCAGTGGTGAGCAGTTGACGCTGCGGGTGGTTGCCAAACACGCGGATATCTGGAATTACACCGGCCCGTCAGTTGAGGAGTTCACGCACAAGGTCGAGGTCTTGCACGACCACTGTGCAGCGGTGGGCCGGAATCCGGGAGAGATCGTCCTCTCCTATCAGCACCGGATCCAGGCTGATAATCTCGGATCGTCCGTTAGCGAGCTGCAACGCTTCGTGGAGGCGGGGGCAACGCACATCGTTCTCTACCTGCCAACACCCTACACGGACGGCATCGCAACGAGGTTGGCAGATGAGGTGATTGCCAAAGTCGGAGCATGAGCACGGTCGGCCTCTCCAGATGCGACCGCCGGCGGATTTTACGCAGCCTCGCCGGAACTGCTGGAGCAACACGAGGCTGGACTGGTCCCCAGGCAGGTGGGCCGTCTGCGGGGCTCAGTCCGGCAACGCCCAAGGCATCTAGCCCTCCCCCACACGGTCACTGACGAGCACCAGATGGTGTGCCGTTGGACCAGATGGCCATCGTAGCGCGGTCTTCGCCCCCTCTTCCGGCATAGCTCCGTGCCGGACAGGACACCCGTGCCTACCCCCGTTGTTGTGTGGCTATAGTCGGATCCCACTTAGTTGAACATTGTTCAGTAATCCTATTGACATTCATAGATCTCATGGTAGCATGGGGCAATAAGCTGCTAAACGATGTTCAGGAGATTGATCGTTGTTAGACACAGGGGCTTCTACCGGAGCAAGTGGCAGACGTGAACGCGGTCGGCGCGAGATGCGGCTTGCCATTATTGACACCGCATCAAGGATCATCGCCGATGAGGGGATCGACAGGCTCACGATCCGTGCTGTTGCGGCCAGGCTGGGGTACTCCCCCGGTGCCCTCTACGAATACTTTGACTCGAAGGAAGCGATCCTCGCTGGACTCTACGTCGAGGGGACCGACGGCCTTGGTGCCCGCTGTGAACAGGCCATCGCAGCCCTGCCCGCAGGGGCCTCGGCGATCGATGCCCTGATGACACTGGGCCACGCCTACCGGATGTACGCACTTGAACATGCGGACATCTATCGACTGGTCTTTGGAGGGTTCAAGACACCGCCCCAACCCGAAAGCGTCAACTACCCGGACGCGAATCAGGGAGGTTTCGGCACGCTGGTCCAGGTCGCGCACCAGGGTGTTGAGGAAGGAGTGTTTATCGACCTGCCAGCCCCCGTTATCGCCGTTGCGGCATGGTCGGCGGTGCACGGGTTTGTCTCACTTGAGTTGAGTCATCATCTCACTGGAGGAGATGGCCCCGGGATACCGCCACCGTCGCCGGACGAAGGACGGCAGCGTCGCGATCACATGTTCGATGCGCTCGTGCGCATGGTCCTGTTGGGATTTGTACGGGAGGAGCATCGCCCACAGTCCACCTGATCGGCGTCATCCACGCCCATCCGTGCAGGCCGGTATCCTACCCGGTCCCACCGTCGTCGTAACGTCTCTATCTGATCTCTCTTAACTATCGATGATGCCCGGGAACCAGGGCAGGTGCCCGGCTTGGAAGGAGTGTGTCATGTTTGCATCCTGGGGGCGCCTGTTGGCAACCCACCGACGGCTCGTTGCCATCGTCTCGCTGATGTCCCTCGTCGCGGCGATTATCGGCATGTTCCTGATCTCACCCAACCTCTCCGCGGATGGATTTGTCTCCGAGCAGGCGGAATCGGCCCGCGTTGACGAGACGCTCGCCATGGAGTTCGGCCATGGCAGCAATCCACTCGTCTTTCTCTTCGACGCGAATCGTCCGGTCAGTGACCCGGCAGTCCAGCAGGTCGTGGAACGGACCCTTGCCCCCATCACTGCAGACTCTCGCTTTGGCCGCGAGCTGACCACGTGGTCAACCGGAGATCCGCGCATGGTTTCGGAGACGGGGACGGCCACCTATGCTGTTGCTGTGGTTGCTCCTGGTGCAGACCTTGAGAACGCTGACATCGAGCGCATCGCGGAGCAGATCGCTCATGCCGCTGAGAGCAACGGCCTGACCGTGCTCACCGGCGGCGGGGTCAGTGTCGGCTCTGCAATCGCCCACGAAGTCGAGGAAGGAATTATCCGGGCGGAAACGATCTCCGTGCCGCTCACGTTGCTTATCCAGTTTGTTGTCTTCGGCAGCCTCGTTGCAGCGGGTCTACCCTTGCTCATTGGGGCACTCGCAATCGTCACCTCGATCACCGTCATCTTCATGCTCTCGACCGATGTCTTCCAGTCCGTCTTTGCGGTGAATATCATCACCATGCTCGGGCTGGGCCTGGGTATCGACTACTCGCTCTTTATGGTGACCCGCTTCCGGGAGGAACTCGCGCACCGGCCAACGGCTGAGGCTCTTGCCGTGACGATGGCAACCGTCGGCAAGGCCATTCTCTTTTCCGGCATCACCGTGATCTTTGGTTTGGCCGCGACCCAGTTCTTTCCGCTCCCGGCCCTGCAGTCGATGGGACAGTCCGGGATGGTCGTCACGGCGCTTGCGCTCGTCTACGGGCTCACCCTGCTTCCCGCACTCCTGGCGATGCTCGGTCCCCGGATCAATGCCCTTTCCATCGGGCGGCGACGGGGAGACTCTGGCGGCGCTGATGCCGGGCTGTGGCATGGCATTGCCAGCGCGGTCATGCAGCGTCCTGGTGACCGTGCTGGTCGCCCTGCTCGTCGCCGGCTTGCCCCTGCTCCGGCTGGACCTGACCCCCGGTGGGCCG
>JAUJLY010000350.1 GCA_030447145.1 Thermomicrobiales bacterium | reverse complement strand
AGCCAGGATGTTAAGACCGACTTCCTGGAGCAGGGTTTGCTCGGGATGGCGTTCCACCCGGATTACGAGAACAACGGTCGTTTCTTCGTCTTCTACGCCGATTACCGCACGCAAGGTGATCACTTCCTGGTGGAGTACACTGTCTCCGCCGACGATCCCAACGTCGCGGATCCCGAGAGCGGACGCGTGCTGTTGACGCTCGAAGATCCCTATGTGAACCACAACGGCGGTACGATTCACTTCGGCCCGGACGGCTACCTCTACGTCACCATTGGCGATGGCGGCCTCGCCGGTGACCCGTATGACAACGCGCAGGACCTCGATAACCAGCTCGGCAAGATCCTTCGGCTCGATGTCGACAATCAGGGCGGCGGGGCATACGGCATCCCGGCTGACAACCCGTTTGCTGAAGCTGGCGTGCGGCAGGGAGCGGTCGCCAACGAGATCGCCCAGACCGGGGAGTACCACCCGGAGGCGGCCCCGGAGATCTACGTCTACGGGCTGCGCAACGCCTGGCAGTTCAGCTTTGACCAGGAAACCGGTGATCTCTACATCACCGATGTCGGCCAGAACATTCTGGAAGAGATCAACTTCATCCCGGCGGACGAAGTGGCAACCGGTGGTCATAACTTTGGGTGGGACTGGCTGGAAGGCAGCGCATGCTACTACCCAATTGTTGAGGACCAGAACGAATGCAACGAGGTCGGTGTACTGCCGGTCGCGGAGTACGAGCATGGTGATAACGGCTGCTCGATCACGGGTATCGGTGTCTACCGTGGTGACCAGTCGCCAAATCTCGACGGCATCTATTTCGCCTCCGACTTCTGCTCCGGCAAGTTCTGGGGCCTGGCGCAGGATGACGCTGGTACGTGGCAGTTCGAGGAACTTCTGGACACCGAGCTCTTGGTGACGGGTGCTGGTCAGGGTGAAGACGGCGAACTCTACGTCACGGCATGTGTCTGTGAGTTCGGACGGGACTACGACCCGTTCGCGAATCCCCAGGGGTCTGTCTACCGGCTGGTCCAGGAGGGTGGAGAAGGCACCGAGGCCGGTACCGACGCCACGCCAGTGGCTGAGGCTTCCCCGGTCGGCGAGGGACAGGCCGGCGTTGAGGGAACACCTGCGGCAGGAGACGTTAACCTGCAGGGCACACCTGAAGCAACTCCGGAAGGATAAAGCCCAGGGAGTCTACTGACGGCTCAAGCCAGTACATCGAAACCAATCGACCGCCTGACGGCGGCTAGTCCGGAAATGCCCCCTCCTTCATTGCGAGAGGGCATTTCTGATCCCCTGACGTCTCCCAGTATGCATCCAAAGCCTGCGATCGCCCGCGGTGCGGGGTTTCCGATTCATCGGACCAAGGTTGTCGGCTGCTTACTCAGCCAGGAACCGGTACCGATGCCGATCCCCTTTCGCCGACACGGAGCACTGCCACTGCCGACAGGACCGAGATGCCCGCGAGCGTCCACAACACGGGCGTATATCCTCCTGCCAGTGTGTATGCCGTTCCCGTTGCGACAGGGGCAATCGCCCTCCCGCCGGTCACCACCAGCGTCTGCATTCCATTGATCGCACCAAAATGCTCACGCCCGTAGAGATCAGCGATCAGCCCCGGGCGAATCAGCGTGACTGCACCCCGTCCCATACCGAGCAGGATCACCGAGACAATCACCCCCGCCGGATGCACCCAGAGGACGAGGATGGCGAACGCCACCGCTTGCAGCAGGAAGACGATCGCGGTTAGCGAGATCAACGAGACCCGGCGATCCAGCAGCGTTGTGACGATCCTCGCCGCAACCTGCGCCGCCCCGATCAGCCCGGTCGCTGTGGCAGCGAATGTGGCGCCATCTCCCCGCTCCGTGAGATAGGCGATGAGGTGGACGCCGATCGCAATGGACGCCAGCATCTGCAGAAAGAAAGCGAGGGTCATCCAGCGGAATCCGGGATCGCCCAAGACGGCCCGTGGCGCGGCGGACGATTTCCGGTACCCTGCCGTAGCCGGAGCAGCGCCGGCTTGAAAGGGCGAGCCATCGGGCTGGAGCCCGAGATCCTCCGGGCGCCCTCGCAGGAGCAGGGCATGCGCCGGGATCGTCATTACGCCAAGCATGACCGCGAGGATCACCAGGGCGGAACGCCAGCCGTTGCTCTCAACCAGCCACCCGGTCAACGGCAGGAAGATCGTGCTCGCAAACCCCGCCGCGATCGTCACGATCAGCATTGCCGTGGCCCGATCCCGCTCGAACCACTGTGTCAGCGTGGTGAAGGCGGGTTCGTAGAGTGTCGCCGCGGAAGCCAGCCCGATGCCGACCCAGAGCAGATAGAAGCCGGTGAGCGTCTCGACACGGGACCATGCGAGGACCAACAGGGTTCCGGCGACGGATCCGGCCGTCATCAGCGCACGCGGACCGCGGGCATCAATCCAGCGCCCGACAAGGGGAGCTGCAAGACCCGTGACCAGCATCGAGAGCGAGTACGCACCCGTGATCGCAGCCGCCGACCAGCCCAAATCTTCCTGCATCGGAACCAGCAGGGCGGAGAAGGCATATTGAAGGATGCCCCAAGAGACCGTCTCGGTCAGGGCAAAGGTCCAGGTGATCGTCCAGCCGTAATAGCGGCGGGAGCGTCGTTTGCCGATGTTCATCTCACGGTGTTATCCCGGCTCGTGCGCTTGGTGCAATGCGGGACATCGTGCGGAACGACACAGCGCGCGTCAAGAGACCACCTTCGATCTCGTGCCCATGCAGCGGCATATCGGAATGGTGATCACGGCTCCCGACGAGGTGCGTCAGTGGATCATTACCGAGATGCCTCGTCCGCCTGGACATCACGCGCCACAGACCGGAGGATTTGCTTCACGTTGCAAGAATCCTGGCGCAGGTCATTGAGAGCTCCCAGAAACCCCTCCTGAATCAGGATATCTGGCAAGTCTTTCCTGGTCACCGTTCTGGCGAGAAGGTTCTCCAGCCCGTCCATATGCGCCCTCGCTATGCGATGGTAGCCGTCGAGTACAAGGAGCCGGCCCCCTGAGCGAAAAAGCGAAATTGGAAAACGGCAATCCGCCTGAAGAATTCTCGTTTCATGTTCGGGAGCTATTTCAGGTTGGGCGATGACCTCACGCGGTGTGACGGCGAAGAGTTTGTCGTCAACTCTCCAGAACGGGACATCAAGTGTCCATTCCAGTTCAGCCAGCGCCACTTCGTGCACCGGCGTGCTGAGAGAAAACAGGGCAGCGGTTCACCAGAAAAAGTCCGCCCAGACATCAAGTACGGAATCCGGCATTGCTGCAAACACGGGAACCTGTTCTCGCCCGGCGTCAGACTCCAGAAAGAGCTTACGGACGCGAGCTGCCAGCTTGGTGTCATATCCTGCCATTACGGGTCAACCCCTGCGCTACAAGTATCAACAGGCATGCGGTACGCCACATGCTTCCCACCTGAACGCTCGGAACCACCGCTACTGCTCCTACCCTCTAAAGGCAGACTCTTTCGCGACGACGAAGCTCCTGCGAGGTCCAGAACAATCACGCGAATGACCATTACTACACGACTCGTCGGTGTCGTGGACGATACCCGTCGGGTACACGTCGCCCGTCCTTATTGCCTGGTCCAGTCGATCAGGACGGTCATCGTTGTGTCCTTGTCCTTGAGAAGCGATGTATACGCCCG
>JAUJLY010000349.1 GCA_030447145.1 Thermomicrobiales bacterium | reverse complement strand
GCGCACATGGCTTCGCCTCGGAGAAAGTCCGGATATCGGGCAGCGCATTGTGACCATGTCGCCAGACGTTGCCACCTCCACCCACCGGGCGGGCTGGATCAACAACGCCGGCGTCTTTTCTCTCGAGGAGCAGAGGGACTACGAGACGGCAACCCAGCGAATGCTGCAGTGGAAGCCGTCGCCGAGGGGGCAGCATATCGAACTCGGCATCTCCGAGATGAACCTTTTCATGGCGCTCGGCCAATTTGGCCTTGCAGAGGAGTTGACCGGCCAGCCACTTATCCCGATAGGGACCGTCTACGATCCCTTTATCTGTCGTGGTCTGGATGCCCTCATCTACAGCCTCTATATCCACTCCCGGATGATTTTCGCCGGCACGCCCGCCGGGGTGTCGCTCAGCCCGGAAGGAGGCGCTCACCAGAGCTCGGTAACACCATCACTCGGTATCGAGCTACCCAACCTCTCCTTCTATGAGCCGGCATTCGGCAAGGAGGTTGACTGGGTTTTGCTGGAGGCCCTCCGCCAGTGCTGCGACTGGGAGCATGGCCTTTCAACCTATCTTCGACTGTCCACCAAGCCCATCGACCAATCGCTCATGTCTGAGCCGCTGGAGCGGCTTGGCGAGGATGAGCTACACCGCCAGGTCATTGCCGGCGGCTATCGCCTCATTGAGGGCGGTATCTCGGCTCCCGGCGCCGACGCGGGTGACACAGTACAGATTGCCGCCGGAGGCATCATGATCCCGGAGGCTGTAGCCGCTGCGAAGCGCTTGCATGCCGAGGGCGTGGCGGCGAACGTGATCAATGTGACGAGCGCCCAAAAGCTTTACGCCGGCATTCGTTCGAGCCGCCAGGCACAGATGGATGACGCATATACGCCACTGGATCACAGGCATGTCGGAACGCTCCTGCCCCGCCACGAGAGGCACGCGCCGATCGTCACGGTCCAGGACGGAGCGTCGCATTCACTGGCGTTCCTGGGAGGTATCTGGGGCACACCAGTCGTGCCACTGGGCGTAGACCAGTTCGGTCAATCCGGTGCCCGTCAGGACCTGTACAGGGTGATGGGGATCGACGCGGACCAGATTGTCAACGCGGCGCTGCTCGCACTCGATCTGGCCCGGGAGCTGGACTAAAGTCGGTCTGAGGACTCTAAACCGGCTCGCTCCGCTGGAGTACAGCAATCTGCGGGAGAGCCGGTTGGACAGGATCCGTGGTCTCGGATGCCGCTATCGTGCTCCCCGGGAAGACCGTGATGTCGGACTTTCCCTTGTAGGCGTTGCGGATCAGGACCCGCATCAATTGCAGGAAGTCGTCGTCGCCGCGGGACCCCGATAGCCAGATATGCGCGCGGTGCGTGTTCGGAAGTGGCTTAAGACGCGCTCCGCCCGGAGCCCGCTCAACCCCCGCGAATTCGGTCCAGCGGCGGAAGCCGCCAAAGCTTCGGCGGATACCGGTGGCAGATAGCGTGTAGCGAAGTGGCACGCTTACAAGAAGCGCTCCCGAGACAACTGGCACGGGGATCGAGAGCCACGAGATGACATCAAGCGCCGCAAGCAACGTGGCAGTGATAAGCGAGATGCCAATCGGCATCGCGTGCATGTAGAACCTGGCAAGCAGCGGAATTGGCATCACGCCGATCAGGGCTCCCTCCAGGCGATGTGAACCAACACCAATAAGCCGTAGCCAGGAAAAGAGTATTGAGAGTGGAAGGAGAAGGGACAGAAAAGTTGGCATACGTGTTCTCAGGAGTTGAATCTGCTCGGGATGAGGGGGATCAGGAGGCGAAGGCGATTCGGGCGTCAATGGAAGCGGTTCATGCGACTCTTGCGTCGTCTCTGCTGCCACGGCTTTGGCGTCGAAGTGACAGTCCCACAACGATCCTACTACGGAATAGTGAGAATGGATATTGAAGGATTGTGAATCTGTTTACAAGGGATTGGGGAACGAGTGCCTGAGGTGATGTGGCTCCGTAGAAGCGGGGCAAGTAACCACTATTATACGACGTTTCTTGTTCACCGCCCTTGGATCTTACCGCGCGCCGACGCAACGATTCAGACGCCTCCTGATCAATCGCATGGCCTGTTCCAAACAGAAGGGTAATCAGCACGACTCTTGACACCAGGACCATGATGGAGTCACATGTACCCCGTTCGCAACGCCTCATCGACTCTAATGCATGATCACTGCCAGCCGCGTTGCATCGATACTACGTCGGGTTAAAAGACTTTCCGGCACCTCGACCCGCCAGATCCCCAGCTCGTTCTGGAAGTAGATCCAGGTATCGTCATGCGCCCAACCGAGGATGGGAAGAAAGCCGGCACCGCGGTAGACCGGCTCGTCTACCCCGTACTCACCATAGAGCTGGACATCGATTTGCCAATCCCCGGCCAGGTAGCTTGCCGCGTCGGCGCGATTGAAACAGGCGACGAATTTCCATTGTGGCGAGTACCGGTCACACAGGCCCCTCGTCTTCTCCCACACCGGAGTTTTCCAGTCGCCCTTGATATCAGGAATATCTCGTCCCTGCGGCAACTCTTTGGCTGTCAGCCCCGTTGTATCAACGAGAATGGCTGTCTCTTCTCCATTACCGGTTGCCGGGCCGCGGAAGAGAACGTGTGTTCCCTCGGAGTCGGTCGCAATAAAGCTGAGTTCCTGCAAGGGAATCGTCAGGTCGTGCCCGGAGTCGATGTCAGAGAGCTGTGTACCGCCGTTCGCCGCGCGGGCGAGATACTGAGCCTTATACCGGTATCGTTCCAGCCCGACTCCCTCATAGCTGCCCAACGGAAGCACGACAAGGGTCACGCCGTCATCGTCATCCGCCAGCTGCTCCGCATCCTGACCCGGCGCCAGGCCAAGCTGGTGGGCAACGCTGAGGCGGAGATCGCCTGACAGGATCAACGGGATCGCAATCAACACGATCACGGTCAGGACTCCCAGGAGAGTCACGACGAACTTCCGCTGGAGATCCCGGGAAAAGTGAGATGGAGTGCTCACGATGGCATCCCGATTCCGTAACTCCGAACCTTACGCTTCCTCGTCAGCGTCTGTGTCCTCGTCGCTCATCTCCTCGAGTTCATAATCGCCGCTGGCCACAACATTGAGGTCACTCAGGGCATCGAATACCCCGAAGACAAGATCGTCGAATGCGACATCACCCCGCACGAACGCGACAAATGCCTCTGTCAGCTCTTCGCCGATCTCACGGGCAATCTGCGTCTGCTCTTCCACAAGCTCGTTGTCCCCGGCATGGTCATCGCCATGGGGGTGGTCGTGGTCGTGATTGTTATGATCGATCAAACTAGACTCCTGCTCCGCGTGGGCGGCATAGCCCTGCTGGGATGTCCAAATTCGGGATATCGCTATGGTGGAGTGGTAAGTCCACCACGATGCCATTCTAATGTGTTTCGCTATAGCGATCCGTGCGTGTATACCGGGCGAAGCGAAACGCTTCACGAGCTTGTCACGTTGGGGGAGAAGCATGGTGGTGAAGGGCTAACCGCGATCAACATGGCAAGACCATATATCGATAATTCTCACTGTGGGTCGCCGAATGTCTGCTGTCCGTTTTATCCTCTCATAAGGAACATGCGCGCCGCGATGGGGGCTATCCGCCTCGCGTCATGACAATGGCATTAGTGGAGATCCTTTTGACGCAATCCCAACCGTTAACCACTGACGAGCGCGGCGCCACCGCGCATGCAGTG
>JAUJLY010000348.1 GCA_030447145.1 Thermomicrobiales bacterium | reverse complement strand
CAGGGACGACATCATCCGGACGTCCCTGGGGCGCGGGTGTCACGTCATCGTGGATGACACGAACTTCTCGCCGAGGCAGGAGCTGCGGATCCGCCAACTCGTCGAGGAGTTCAACAAGGAGCATGGCGAGAGCCATGACGTCTGCATCAGGGACTTCACCGATGTCCCACTGGAGACCTGCATCGAGCGCGATGCGAAACGCGACCAACCGGTAGGAGAGAAAGTCATCCGCGGCATGTACCGGCAATTCCTGAAACCGGCGGCCGAACCTCTTGCCAGGGCTGACGCGGCTGCGGACGGCCGGGCCCCTGTAGCGGAGGCGGAGATCAAAGCGTGAATGCAACGCCCACGCTCGGTCCATATGATCCTGTTGCCGTTCGGAGTAACGAAGGAGCCGGAGGCCACGGCGTACGTAGCCGTTGAGCTCACCTTTGAGCCGACGGGCACTGCGGGTGCTACCCCAGCACCGAGGCGCGTGCGATGAGGAACCAGGTGGGCCCGTCGTGATCATGGCATCCTTCCGGGGGTGCCTGCAAAACACGAGCCCGTAAGACTACGATTTGATGGCGCGGCGAGATGAAGTGGCAACTACAGGACGCTGGTACGACGGATACAGGGGAGGTGCATGGTCGCGGAAGGTATCAAGATCGCTTGTGGCCAGATCACCTGGAGAGGTAGCGGGTTCTCGGAAGAGCAGATCCTGCAGCAGATCGCTGAGGCTGGGTATGATGGCGCTCCCGTGCCAGCTTCGAGTCTTGAGGATGTCCCCATTGTTCGGCGATGGTTCGATGCAGCCGGTCTCAGTCCGGCGCCGGCCTATCTCGGTGCCGAATTTTGGGACGAGAGCCAGGCGGACGACATCGTCCGGAGGGCCGGCGACATCGCCCGAGTTTCCGGAGAGTTTGGACTGACCGAACTCTATGTGGCCGCAAGTCTCACACCTGAGCGGCGCGCAGTATCCGGACACGTGAAGCCCTCAGATGCCCTGTCCGGAGATGCATATGAGATCTTTGCCCGCACCCTGAACCAGGTTGGTGAAGCCACGCTGCAGCACGGTGTGCGGGCATCGTTCCATAACCACGTTGGATCGTTCATTGAAACCCGGGCTGGAATAGACGAGCTCTTTTCACGGGTTGACCCTGCGCTCGTTTTCCACGGACCCGATACCGGTCACCTTGCCTGGGCGGGCGATGATGTCGTTTCCTACGTGCGAGATTACATATCGAAGATAACCACGATGCACGTGAAAGACATCGATCCTGCGATCCTGGCCGAAGGTGTCTCGAAAGGCTGGGATTACACGGAATTCTCCGACCACGGGATCTTCACCGAGTTGGGACAAGGCTTTGTCGATTTTTCCGCCGTGTTCGACCTTCTTCGCGAAGCATCCTTCCGGGGATGGATCGTCGTGGAAACGGATGTCACTCAGCGGCCCACAGCCCTGGAGAGTGCCACGGTCAGCCGGAACTATCTGAGGACTCTCGATATCTAGTCACGGCTTTCTGCGTGCCGATTTCGCGCATGGAGCCGCTTGGCTCGGGCGGTTTCCCTCCTTCGCCAGCGTGGTGGACCGCCGTGGCTCCTTAGACCCACGTGGAACCCCAGTGAAAGGAACATCGATTGTGTCGACGCTTCGAGTAGGGATCATCGGATGCGGTCGGCCATGGAAATCGGAGGGTGCAACAGGGTTTGGCATGTCCCATTTCCATGCGAGGGGGTACGCTGATGCTCCTGAGGCCGAGGTCGTTGCCCTGTCAGACCTGGTGCTGGCGCATGCCCAAGCATTCCAGGAGAGGCATGGTGGTGACGCTCTCTACGAGGATTATCGTGAAATGCTCGCCAGGGAAAATCTGGACATGGTGAGTATTTGTACCTGGCCACACCTTCATGCTGAGATGGTGATTGCCGCGGCCGAGGCGGACGTCAGGGCCATTCACTGTGAAAAACCGATGGCGCCGACATGGGCAGAAGCCCGAAAGATGGCCAGCATCTGCGATGAACGTGGCGTGCAACTCACCTTCAATCATCAAAGGCGGTTTGGCCCAGAATTCCGGCGGGCCCGGGAACTCCTCCGGTCAGGGGCGATCGGAGAGCTTGTGCAGCTGGAAGGCTCATGCGGCAATCTATTCGACTGGGGTACCCACTGGTTCGACATGTTCTTTTTCTACAACGAGGAGCGGAGTGCGGAGTGGGTTCTCGGGCAGGTGGAACCTTCAGGCGGAACATCCGTTTTCGGTATCCAGGTTGAAGGGCAGGCCATCAGCCAGTTCCAGTTCGATAACGGGGTGATTGGGATTCTGACGACGAGCATGGCTGAAGGCTGGCCACTCTCGACGCGGATCGTGGGGACCGACGGCATGATCGAGGCTGCCCTGCGCACGGATCCGCTACGGGCATGGGTGAAGGGAAGCGGGCAATGGGAGACCGTTGCGCTGGAAGGCGAGAACTCCCTGGAAGCAACGGTCGCGCTTGGCGTCATGGACGCGGTCGAGGCCCTGAAGTACGGGAGAGAGCCGGAGCTTTCGTCGCGAAAAGTGATCAAGGCGACTGAGCTGATCTTTGCGACCTACGAGTCAGCGAGAAGAGGCGGACGTGTGGATCTCCCGCTCGATGTTGAGGACGTAGAGATCCTGGCGAAAGCATAGACGAAGCGACGTGGTGGCAGGGCGGGGACGCCAGCGAGAAGTGTCACATCATCGTGCACGATACCAATCTCTCGCCTCAGCACGAGCGGCGCATCCGCCAGCTAGTATCGGGGATCGATAAGGAACAGAGGACGGGCCGCGGCGGCGGCATCAGAGGCTTCACGGATGTCCCGCTGGAGACCCGTATCAAGCGAGATGCACGCCGGACCAACCCAGTGGGAGAGAAGGTGACCCGGGGATGTACCGGCAGGTCCTGAAGCCAGCGGCGGAGCCTGCTCCTGAGTCGAGCAATAGCTGCAGTACCGCGACCCGGCCCCCGGGGATGTCGGCTCGCCGCTGTCAGTCCTGATCAAGATGACTGCCGACGGGAGAGGGCAAAGAGCAACGGTCAGAGGTTGGCCCGTGACCGTTGCTCCTGGTCATTGTTTTCGGACATGTGGCCCTAGCCCGCCGGAGAAGCCTCTGGCGTTCCGGTGCCTTCCCCGGCACCGAGCATGAGCACGACTGTCACCGTCGTGGTGCCGTCTTCGTTGTCCTGAAGCTGCGCCTCGCCGACATAGCCGGAGTTGTTGAGCTCCTGGAGCTCGATCTGGAGCTCGCCGTCCGTCGGGGTACCGGTGAGGTCGCCGCAGGCGATGTAGACGTCGATGTTCTCAGGGCTCTGGTGCACGTTGATCGCGTGCTCCTCGGCAAGGATGTCGTCCAGGGATGCTTCCACGATCGTGGTGCTCCCGGACACGATCGTCGTTTCATCTACTGCTCCCGGTACCGGTGTGGCGTCCAGATTAACCGCCACGGTTGGGACTCCCTCGACCGGTGTGCCGCCC
This sequence comes from Thermomicrobiales bacterium, assembly GCA_030447145.1. GTDB lineage: Bacteria > Chloroflexota > Chloroflexia > Thermomicrobiales > UBA6265 > UBA6265. The sequence continues at coordinate 243 of JAUJLY010000348.1, read as the reverse complement.
GGAGGGACGTCAGCTCCTATCCGCGTGAGATCACTCAGCGGGAAGACGACATCGCCGAGCTCCTCACAGGTTCCAGAGTGAATATGCGCGGGATAAGGGGAGACTGATTCAGCGTCTCCTCGACTGGCCGGGGTCGCTGTGTCCCCCTAAGCACTCGCCGCCAGCGAGCTTGCCGCAAAACCTAGTGCGACGATGAACGCCGCGACCAGAAGCGCCAGCGGCGCGAAGACTCGTTTGATCATC
>JAUJLY010000347.1:1788-3715 GCA_030447145.1 Thermomicrobiales bacterium | reverse complement strand
CACGTCTGCCGCGAATCCGTGACAGACGATGCCTAGCTGGGACAGCTCCATTGCGGCGCGATCCACCCGGTGTGGCGAGATATCGTTCAGTGCAATGGCAGCACCAGCCTGCCCAAACGCAGTGGCAATCGCCAGACCAAGATCCGGTGCGGCGCCAGTGACCAGCACGACCTGCCCGGAAAAATCAATGGATATGGCCATATCGCCTCCCTACCGCGGTTGGTATCCACCGTCAACGTTGATCGTCTGTCCGGTGATATAGAAGGCGTCAGGTGACGCTAGGAAGCTCACCAGAGCGGCTATGTCTTCTGGCCGGCCATGGCGTCCCAATGGAATTTCGGATCGCAGGTTCGTGACGAGCGCGTCGAACGGAACATCCTCCCGGTCGGCGCGTCGTTGCAATGCATGCCAATGCATGTCGGTTGCCATGTTGCCGGGGCTGACGCAGTTGACCCGGATATTGTGCGGCCCGAGCTCACGAGCGAGCGCAGCCGTGAGCGCCACGACACCGGCCTTTGAGGCACCATAGGCGGCAGAGCCGATCGGAGTGTCGCGGCCGAAGATTGACCCGATCGTTATGATCACACCTCCTCCCGCTGGGATCATTGCTCTTGCCGTGGCCCGACAGCAAAAGAATGAGCCTTCGAGGTTGACCGCAAGGATCCTGCGCAGCGATTCGTCCGGTAAGTCCACGACTGGACCACCGCCCCCCGATGCCGGCGTTGGCCACCATAATATGGAGTCGGCCGAAACGCTCGACGACCGTGGCGATGAGCGTATCGACTGCACCCGAGTCGGACACGTCGCAGTGGGCGTGTGTCGCTCCCGGCCCCAGCGCGTCCAAGATGCGTGCTTCCGGCTGCCGAACATCCGCGAGGATGACACGAGCGCCCTCATCGACCAGTTGGCGTGCGACGCCAAGTCCCAAGCCCTGCGCCGGTGACGATGGTCACATGCCCGTCGAGGTGCCCCGTTGACGGGGGTGATGAGGTCATCGGGTCGCGCCTCCATTGAGGAGTTCTCCGAGCGGCGGACGATAATGCGCCCATGGTGCAACCGCTTCAAATGCTGCCGCAGCGCGCAGAACGGGCGCGTCGCCGTGCCATCGCCCCACAATCTGTAATCCAATCGGCAGGCCTGTGTCGTCGAAGCCGCAGGGCACCGTGGCAGCAGGCTGACCCGTGAGGTTGAACGGCTCGCAAAACGGTGTCCAGTCCCCGAGGTTCGTCATCGAGTCGTCCGCCTTGTCGCCCGGTCGCTGAGCCCCAGCCGGAAAAGCCGTTCGTGCCAGGGTTGGAGTCAGCAGTAGGTCGTATGGCTCCATGAAGCGCTGCATTCCGATGTAGTAGGCATTTCTCAGGATAGCCTGCTGTGCGAGTACGGTACCAGTGAGCGCGCCGCCCTCCTCGATGAGAGGGATGCGTCCAGGATCGATGCGGTCGCGGACGCGGTCGAAGTCCTCCGCATGGAGTGCGGCGTTGCCGCTGGTCCACAGCTTCCACCAGATGTCGTCCGGGCGTTCGAGGGGAGGGGACGCTTCCTCAATGTGGCATCCGAGCTCCTCAAAGCGCCGGGCCGCCCGCTCGGTTGCCTCGCCAACAGCCGGCTCGACGGTGGCGAAGCCGAGATCGGGCGACCACGCTACGCGGAGACCAGCGATGTCCCCCTCGCACGAATCGAGATAGTCAACGCCGCTCGACCAAGAGAGCCGGTCGCGTGGATCACCGCCAGCCGTCACATTCAGCAGAAGGGCAGCGTCCCGCACCGTTCGGGTCATCGGCCCAAGGTGCGAGAGGTCGCCGAACGCGCTCGGTGGATACTGCGGAACGAGCCCAAACGATGGCTTGAGTCCGAAGATGCCACAGAACGCGCTCGGGATTCGTATGGACCCGCCACCATCGCTTCCTTGGGAGAGTGGCCCCATCCC
>JAUJLY010000347.1:0-1688 GCA_030447145.1 Thermomicrobiales bacterium | reverse complement strand
CCCGGCGCATACGCACGCTCTGCCGCCCGGGCCTGCTCCAGCGCGAGGTCTGCAGTGATGGTAATGAAGGCAACCAATCGCGGATTGAGCTGATCGATCCGTTGGAGGACCGCCTCGGTAACCTCCACGGGCGAGAGTTCGCGACGGCGGTATCGGTTCCGCAACTCGAGCGCCGAGAGAAAACACACGTCCTCCGAATCCGGTCGTATCTCCTGATCCATCTCCACATCGGACCTCCTTGTGGCGAGAGGGCTGTTCTGACTGCCTGCGTTGCCGCCCGTTCTTGGATCATGGATGCCGTACACGCCCTGATTCCCGCTCCAACCGCGACGGCAGTGTAGGCGGTGTCCATGTGTCTCCGACGCCTGTAGAGAGGCAATAGGCTGCGATCTCTTCCAGAGTGGCCCACCACACGCCGTCGAAATCGTTGATGTACTCGATCATCCGCTCTAGCAGGGCGATGCGTGATGGGCGCCCGATCACGAAAGGGTGCATGGTGAGTACATAGCACCCATTGAATCGGTGGTACCCTGCAAATTCGCTGGACCATACCTCGAAGACTTTCTGGGGACTCGCGATCTCTCCACCTACCCGGGCGAAATGCGGGTAGTCATCGAGGATCCACTGCACCGGCAGCTCCATCAGTTCGCCATGCGGAGTGGCAACGCGGTACGGGATGTCGTTACCCATCAGGCTGCTGTCATAGAGGAAGTCGTGCCGCTGCAGCAGCTCTGGCGAGCCCGGTTTGAGTTCCCATGATGGCGAACGGTAGCCAACCGGCCGGCGCCCAGTAAGACGCTCCAGCACATCAATTCCTCGCAGGAGAACCGCTTCTTCGTCCTCGTCGGATAGCGTGTCCGGCCGTTCGTGCAGGTAGCCGTGATGACCGATTTCGTGCCCTTCGGTGATGATCCGCTTGACCAATCCCGGATGCAGCTCTGCGGTGAAGCCGGGAATGAAAAATGATCCCCGGACTTCCGCAGATTGGAGCACGTCGAGGATCCGTGGCACCCCTACGGCGGGACCGTACGCTCCACCTGAGATAAGCGTCAGCCGCTCGTGGCCACGATCAGGGTCCTGCACGAGGGGGATCGTCTCACCATCGACGTCGAACGTCAGGGCCACGGCGCATTGCTTGCCGTCGGGCCATGCGAACCGAGCCATTGCATTCTCCCGCCCTACAACGCACCACCGCATCTGATGGCCCCAGCCAACTCGATGACCGGCGGTGCTTATCCCCATCTCAGATGTGTCTGTTCGATTGCGTCAGTATCCGCTCCATTCGGACATTCGTCACGCGACGGGGAAAGGAGTGTCTGCCGAACACAGGCGAGCAGGAACCTGCGTGAACCATGAGCAGCACGCTTCAGATGACGGGAAGGCGTCTTCTGCCTTGATACAAGGCCATATTTATCCGCACGACAAGGCCGGTGCACTTGCGTTCCATGTCACCGAGAAGATTGAGGCTGGCGTCCAAGTGAGGTGTTCCAGTGCGGTCTGGGCAACGACCTTGGGGAGCGCAGTGGAATCCATTCCGCGGACGAGCGAGTTAGACTATCGGCTTTCGGGAAGGGATGAACCCATGCGTACAGCGTTTGACCGCGAGGTCGAAGAGCGACTGGTCCGCTACGTCCGGATCGACACCCAGAGCGATGAAGCCTCCACCACGTCGCCCAGCACAGTGAAGC
>JAUJLY010000346.1 GCA_030447145.1 Thermomicrobiales bacterium | reverse complement strand
CGTATCGATTGGCCATAGCGTTATCGTGCATCTCTGGTGGCGACAGGGCCTTACCCGCTACACCAACACCGCGGTTATTCAGATGAGCCGCTCGCCCTCAAAGCCGGCGGCTTCGCCTGTTGGCCAGAGAGGCGATGAGTCCGACTCAAAGCGGTTCACATGGACGAGACATTGGTGTCGGGTCAGGCGCCCTCGGTTCCAAAGCCCATACGACCAAACCCTGTCATTGCCACTGCGCTTCGTGCCGGGTTTCTCACACCCGATTCCGAAGGAATCGAGCGCAGAGGTCGCTACCGCTTTTCGACCGAGGGGCTCACCCATCTGCGGCCCATTGCTCCGCTCAGCATGACGGGGGTGCAATGCCCTGAGGGAAGAATTGGCGGACCGGATGCCACATGGACGTCTCCAATCGGTTGGACATCCGGCATAGTTCCATTCATGGGGCCAATGAGCGCCACCGCACTGTTAGCCCAATCTCTCCCGGGCAGTCTTCATCTGCTCGCTCCAGAACACAATCTCGTCGAGGACCGTGTTTGCAGCCTGCACTTCCTGGTCCGAAAACTGGTACTGACCCTGATCGTTCAGCCTGGTGTAGTACTCGGGCAAGAGTACCTGCTCACGCAGGTCATAGATCTTGAGCTCGCCCATCACCCCACGCAGATGCTCGACCGCGCGGGATCCGCCCGAGCCACTTCCGTAGCTCACAAAGCTGGCCGCCTTGTAGTTCCATTCCTGATACAGGAAGTCGATCGCGTTCTTTAGGGCACCGGGAATCGAGTGGTTGTACTCGGCGGTGACGAAGATAAAGCCATCGAGACGACCGACGCGCTCGGCCCAACGCTTCGTGTGTTCGTTCTGGTACTGATGCATCGCGGGAGGGATCGGCTCATCGAGCTAGGGTAAACCGACCTTTTCCAGGTCAACGAGCTCGAAGTCCGCTTCGCCTCGTTGCTTCGCGAGCTTGGATACCCAGTTAGCGGGTTGTATTCCAAACCGTCCAGGTCGGGTTGAACCCACGATAATGCCGATATTCACCATGATGGACCTCCGTATTTAAATTCAGGCTCCACAGGACCCAGGCCGAGTGGCCGGGCCTGCCGAGATTGGTTACTGCAAGGCTCTGGCCGGAAGGACAGATGATGCCCATCTGCTGGTCGTTCTGATTGGCTCCTCGGGGGCAGCGAGCAGTGTTGGAGGCGGGGGCCTTGCGGTGGGATTGCACATCGACCGCCTGCTTGGTAGCGTGGGCGTTGAGGACGACGCGCACATCACGCGCACAGACAAGGAGACATCGTGACAAACACGGCAATACTTAATCAACAGGACAGCACGCCTGTCTACGGTAACTTCATCAATGGCGAATGGGCCGCTGCAACAAGCGGCGGAACGTTCGAGAACCGGAATCCCGCCCGGGCGTCCGAAGTAATCGGGCTCTTTCAGTCCAGTGGCGCGGGGGATGTCGATGCGGCCGTTACGGCGGCGGACGATGCGGCTCGCACGTGGGGTGAGATGTCGGCGATTGCCCGCGCCAATATCTTGTACAAGGCAAGCGAGATACTCGCCTCACGGGTAAATGATGTCGGCCGTGACCTGAGTCGTGAAGAGGGCAAGACGCTCAAGGAAGGGATCGGCGAGACTACCCGGGCAGTGCAGATCCTGCGCTACTACGCCGGTGAGGCGCAACAGCCCATTGGCGAGCACTACCCCAGCACGAACCCCATGACGATGCTGTATACGCTCCGGGAGCCACTCGGCGTCGTCGGCATCATCACACCGTGGAACTTTCCGATCGCGATTCCGGCGTGGAAGATCGTGCCGGCGTTAGCGTTCGGCAACACGTTGGTCTTCAAACCGGCGACGGCGACTCCTCTCTGCGCCGTGCACCTCGTTGCCGCACTCCAAGAGGCCGGGTTGCCACAGGGAGTGCTCAACCTGGTGACAGGATCCGCGGGCGCCGTGGGTGATCCCCTCATCAAGGACGAACGGGTGGTAGCCATCTCGTTCACCGGCTCTAACGAAGTTGGCCAGGAAATCAAGCGAGTGGCATCCGATCGCGGCGCGAAGGTGCAGCTTGAACTGGGGGGTAAGAATCCGGCGATCGTCCTTGCTGACGCGGACATTGATCATGCCATCACGCAGGTGATCAATGGCGCAATGATGAGTACCGGCCAGAAATGCACCGCGACGAGTCGCGCGATCGTGGATCGCAAGATCGCGTCGGAGCTCACCGAGCGTTTGGCACAGCAAATCGGCGGCCTGAAGGTCGGGGATCCGCTAACGGAAGGAATAACGATTGGGCCGCTGATCGACGAAAAGGCGGCCGAGCGGGTCGCTGGAGAGATCGGTAGGGCGAAGAGCGAAGGTGTTGCGCTCGTCACCGGAGGTGAGCGTCCGGAAGCGCTCTCGGATGGCCATTTCGTGATGCCGGCACTCTTCTCGGATGTCGATCCACAGTCCCGTCTCGGCCAGGAGGAGATGTTCGGGCCGGTCCTGGGTGTGATCCCGGTGGATGATGTCGATGAGGCCATCGCCGTTGCGAACCAGGTGCGATATGGACTATCGGCCTCGATCTTCACGCGTGACCTTGGGCGTGCATTGCAGTTCGTGCGACAGATCCAGGCCGGTATCGTGCACGTGAACTCCGAAACGGCAGGTGCTGAGCCGCATGTGCCATTCGGTGGCTACAAGGGCTCCAGCTCCTACTCGCGTGAGCAGGGCAAGGCCGCACGGGAGTTCTACACGCAAATGAAGACGGTGTATCTCGATCCTCCACCGTCGGTCTAGCGCGACGGATCGTGCAGCGTGAGGTTCGTGGCTTGGAACTGGCGGTATTTTGAGCAGGAAAGCCGGAATCCCACTGGGGACCGTTGCAAGATAGAGGAGTAATGACATGGCGATTACAGAGCGAAGTGCCCGTACGACGTGGCAAGGGGACCTCAAGACCGGCGAAGGCAGGGTCTCTTCCGGGCTTGGTACCTTCACCGATCTCCCGATGTCGCTACCGTCGCGGATAGGGGAGGCGAATGGCTACTCCAGTCCGGAGGATCTGCTTGCTGGCGCTCACGCGAGCTGCCTTGCTATGAATCTCTCGGGGACATTGGCCAACAACGGCACACCGGCCGAGCGAATCGATGTCAACGCGGTCGTCGGTGTAGGCCCGAAGCAAGGTGGTGGGCTGGAGGTCAAGCACTCTTACGTGACGATGAGTGCCAAGGTGCCAAACCTCTCCGAGGACGAGTTCCGCAAGCTCGCTGAGCAGGCGGAGCAGACCTGCCCGGTTTCGAACGCCATCCGTGGCAACGTCGAGATCACCACGGAAATCACCTTCGAAGGCTGATGCATTATTACAGCCGTGATGAGGCAGCAGTAGCCGATGTACATCGGCTACTGCTTTTTCCAATCCCTAGAGCGGTTCGCATGACCATTGGCGGCGCACCTGGGTAGGGGAGCACCAAATAGGCGAATCCACAGGGTTCGAGCGAATGCAGCCCGCTGCTGTACTCCCTTTTCCGGGAATCGGGAGGACACGATGGGATGCTCCCGCTCCCATGCTGCCGATGGGCCCCTTGGGTCCTCCCCTACAGGATGGGGCACATCCTCAACTTTCCTGCAAGGCGCTCTAATATCGAGCAATCCGGGTGTGATACATCAGGGTGAGGAGCGCGTTTCCCCAAAGGTATATCCAGAACCAGGTAGGGAGCATGCCGATGCTCCAGGTTTC
>JAUJLY010000345.1 GCA_030447145.1 Thermomicrobiales bacterium | reverse complement strand
CGCGGGTGTATCGATCGCGATTTTCCCTGATGTACCGGGTTATCTCAGAATCCATGATGGGACTCCCTCCGATGCCTGCTTCAGGCACCCGGATCACTGACAACGCTATGACGGTTCAGAACCAGGAGGTAATCCGCGAGCGTGATTTCCTCGCTTATGCGACCTCCCCCTCCCGAAGCGTCACCCTTGAGGGTGCCGGCACTGGAGGCAGTCGGTAAGCGCCCCGCTGCCACTGCCGCACGAAGTGATACACGAGGAGTCCCGTCAGGGGAATGAGCACGATCTGCGGTCCGCTGAGGCCGCTCACCTGATCCGGGTTCGCCCGCACAAACTCCACGAGGAAGCGAAAAACGGCCGCGATCAACAGGTAGACCTTGAGCGTGTCTCCCCGTACCGGTATGAGGTGTCGGTAGCGCAGGATCAGCAGGAATGCGGAGAGGTGGAAGATGATCTCGTAGACCATGCTCGGATGCATCGTTCCCTGGCAGCCGGGGCAGTCGGCGAACTGCCGTGTGGCGCTCTCCGGGACGGACACACCCCATGGCAGACTGGTCGGAGTCCCCAGGGGTAACTCGGAGAGCAGGCAGCCCACTCGTCCGACAACCAGTGCCAGCGGTATCGCGGCGGCATAGCAGTCGCCGGTGGAATGCGTATACCCGAGCGAGCGCTTGGCGAGCTCGATGGCGATGTAGCCGCCGACGATCCCGCCGATGATACTTTTGCCACTATGCGAGATGAGATAGGTCAGCGGAGCGCCAGCCTGGTTGCTGTAGTACGGTAGGTGCTCCCACGCGGTGATGATCCGCGCGCCGATGCCGCCGCCGAAGACGGCCATCACGGAGATAACGAAGATCCGGAACTCAAGCATCCCTCGCCGGCGCAGCTCCCAATAGTAGAGCAGCAGCCCCACGAGCAGCCCCAGTGCGGTGAAGACGTCGTGTGTATACAGGACCACCGCTCCGTCACGGTAGAGGACCGGGTACATTGGCCTCACCTCTCAATTCGAGGGGATTACACAATCATCATAGCGAATCGCGGAGAGCGCTCAATCATCGAGGCAATACGTTGAGCCATCGCAGGATCTTCGCGACGTTTCCTATGCAGACGGGTCGGTGTCCTACTCCGGCTGCCGTAACCTCGGCAGCACGTTAGACGCGATACGCTCGACCATGTCGAACCGCTCGGGCTTGGGCGGCTGGAGCACAAACTCCTCCATCCCGGCCTCAGCGTACCGGCCAATGAATTCCTCGAACGCATCGGTCGATGCCCACGGGTCGTCCTCGGGCGACTGGTTGACTCCATAGAACATGGACCGCTTGATGCTGGCGGGGTCTCGCCCAATCTCCTCGCAGTACACGGTGAGCTGGTCGTTACGGCGACGTAGCTCATCGACCGGAGCAAACGAATTCCAGGTGTCGGCATATCGCGCTACCAGCTTCAGCATGCGTGGACCGTGCGCACCCATTACCAGTGGCGGACGGGGTTGCTGCACCGGGGCCGGACGATTGTATGCGCCGTCAAGCCGGTAGTGCGCACCCTCGTACGAGGATTGATCGTGCGTGAGGTAGCGATCGATCAACTGGACCGCTTCGGCGTACCGGTCGACGAGCTCCTTCGTCTCGGGGAAGTCCAGGCCGAAGACCTCGTGCTCCTCGACGAACCAGCCCGCGCCTATGCCGAGTTCCAGCCGACCTTCGGACATGTGATCGACGGTGACCGCCTGCTTGGCAAGCACTGCAGGGTGGCGGAAGGTATTGCTGCTGACAAGGATGCCGATCCTTGCCCGCCGGGTGACGAGGGCGAGGCCAGAGAGCAAGGTCCACGCCTCGAACATGGGTTTGTCCCGTCCCGCCGTTGGGAAGAAGTGATCGGGCAACCAAAGGCTGTCAAACCCAAGGCTTTCAAACCACTGCCAGCGATCGCGAAGTTCGGGCCATGTCCAGGTCTGTATCGTGTGGATTCCGAACAGTCGGGGTGCTCCGGACGAACTCGACATGATTGCTCCTCACCGTGCCTGATTCACGATCCGATCTTGGCGTTCCCGCAATGTCCCATATAGAGACCTGAAGAACCTTTGCCCCCGTTCGTTCATCTCTGCCTCGAGCCCGGCAGGGCACTTACGTAAGGAACAAGGGCCCAATCACTCGTTTTTCCCAGCAAGCCGGATTGTGACACGCACGCCAAAACCCCACAAGGGCACCAGCATGGTCTATCGTGCAGCAGTTGTCATGTGAAAGTACCAGACAGAGGACGGCCCTGTGCACGAACGGTTCAAGGAACGAGGACGTGGCCTTGAACCTGCTTTTGATTACCATCGCACTGCTTCCGGCATCGCCTGTAGCGGGGCAGACTAACCAGGAGACGCGTCCCGCCACACCGTAAAGCGAAACACCGATACGAGGCACATGATGCTCACCCTCTACACGTTTGGCGACTCCATTCTCGACTGCCGCTGGTACAACGACGCCGGGCTGGACCCCGGGCAGCTCCTGGTGCGCAATGATGACCGCCTCTTCCCGGAGTTCCACGGGCAGGATCTCTCCTCGCACGGGCCGGTCCGGCTGGAGCACCGTGCCGTCGATGGGGCAACTGTTGCAGGCCTGCCATCACAAAGCCGCAACCTGCGCCCGTCCGGCGAGTCGGTTGCGATCCTGACCGTCGGCGGGAACGACCTGCTTCAGGGCCTACTCGTAGACCGCGGCCCTGGTATCCAGCACTTCGCCACGGTACTCGATGCTTTTGTCCGAGATCTCCCGATCCGTCCGGTGCTCATCGGCAACGTCTATGACCCAACCTTCGGGGACGATGAAAGGGACTTCACTGGGATCGACCCACGGCTCGCCCGCGAGAACCACCGGAGAATGAATGCCACCATCAGCGGGGTCGCCGCCCGTTATGGCACACTCGTCGATCTCCACACCCATTTCCTGGACGGCGATCAGACCTGGTTCACCCATACCATCGAGCCAAGCTTGCGCGGTGCCTCGGAGATCCGCCGGTGCTTCCTGCAGCACATCGCAATGCCGGGCAGCCTCTCCACCTGACACGCCGGGGCTATACCGCAGCACAAATGCTTGCTATCAAGAACAGGAAATGTCGACACCCAATTGCCAACTCATCAGTCGGGTGATCAACATAATGAAGGGGCCTTTTTTTTACAATTCCTGAGGCCAGGACGCCTGTAACCGCTTCGTTGCTGTCGCCGATCATCGTGACAATGATCCTGCAACGGTGCGCCTGGCAGCAAACGGAGGTCACGGTTATGTCCGCCAGTCCTACCGATGACAAGGTCGGCATCCTCCTCGTACACGGAATGGGCAATCCCCAGCGATAGATCGCCTGGATCGCAGGTACGCTCCAGCGGCTCTCCCAGCCCACGTAGCGAGAGACCAAGGTTCAGCATCATTGCTCCGGCAAGGGCCGTGCTCTTCCGGCAGCCGACCGGCAGCTCGACACTCCGCTTCCGTGGCACCAGCCAATATGCGATACCGAGTGCACATTGCACGAGCCAACCCACAAAGAGCATGTGGCCGTGCGTGGGCAACAGCCACTGGCGCCAGTTACCCGGGTTGCCGCGATCGACGAGCATTACCCGCCGATGACAACACCCGTCGGCATCCACACCAATGCAGCCTTTACCATGATGATTGTGTGACGATCCACCCTCAATCCAGACCCTGTGCGATTTATCTGTCAAAGGTCAACGACGATACATTGAGGGGG
>JAUJLY010000344.1 GCA_030447145.1 Thermomicrobiales bacterium | reverse complement strand
CGTGATCACGGGCGGCCTGAAAGGCGTTGGTGCAATTCCGCTACGACCGATGACCGTGAAGCAGACCGAGGGAAGCGAGGAGTTGCCATGACCGATGACGTGACGAGCACCGCACCAAGCGAAGACACGGTCGGGCAAGATGACCGCCCACTCATCGACCCGGATACCGGCTGGAATCGGCTCATGGTCGAGCAAATGGCTCGCTCAATCGACGTAGCACACCAACTCAACCCGAACTCTTGGGCTGTGCACATATGGAGTGGGCAACCGATATTATCCGTAGGATTTCTCAATGTCATTTCCGTAGGCCCAACGCAACCGTACGGGTTACTGGTGGATACTACAATCTTGGACGAAGCCGCCAGGAGCTTGGCAAGAAGCAGGCAGGATGCCAACAAACGATACGGCGATGAGCGACCGTGGGCGTCCTATCTTGGTGTGCCACCCAACGAAGCTATCCAAATATTGGAAGTACTGGGATCATCGCATATTGCAGCAGTAACGCGATGTGCAGAGCAAGTGCAAACACACGCACACAGATGGAGAGATCACCGGGAGGACTTCAGGAAGCAGATTGAACGTGTCGCAGAGGTTTCCCTCCCTCAGCCAAGTTACTTGGAGAAACTCCTAACACTTCAGGCGCTGGTACCTGCACCTCCTGTCACCGCGATGTACAACCACACAACGGCACAACAGATGGCTCGCTCTATTCTGGCGGCTCACGAACTTGGGACGTCTTGCTGGAGTGTGTTCGAGACAGCTGGTCGAATTGCCCTCAATGTAGGTCAGGAAACGGTCGGTGGCTCCAGTGTTGCAGGTATGTATGACTTCGTCGTAGACAGGCAAATTGTTGATGCAGAGCGGTTGGCATGGCTACACCAGTACGAGAAGCCGAAACAGACTGACAGCTATCCATCACTCCTGTTTCTGCAGCTACCGGGCGACGGTGAAACAGACTATCTAGCGGATCTACATGATGCACATGTTTCAGCGCTCAAAACGTTGACGACCATATACCAGAAGGCCACACTATGGAAGACTCACCGCGAAAACCTGAGAAAGCAGGTAGAGAAGATGTCGGGAATAGCTCTACCTATTCCAGGCTACATCGACGATGACCAGCCCGATCTCATGACAACGATAGCGGCGCATTTTGCCAGTGAGGGGCTTCAGTACACCCACGCTCAGATCGCGACGTTCTACACCGCGCTCCAGACCAAGGGATTCGTGGTACTAAGCGGGATCAGCGGCACGGGCAAGTCGAAGATTGCGCAGGGCTTCGTCGACATGATGCCCACGCCGGACCCGGAAAGCGGACCAGTCCCGACCAACATTGAAGGTTATATTCGTGTGCTTCGCATGCCGTCCTATGCTAATCATGGAAACACCACTTTACCTACGGCAAGAATTTCTGGATATACATTTCCAATGGAATCATCGTCATGGAAGATTACGACTCGCCTGAATGATGCAGTGGAGAGCGGCACATTACGTGTGAGTTGGTATGCTACAGGCGCAAGACTGGTGCAGGTCCACTCCAAGGGAGCAGTCCGTGCAGGCATCAGCGAAATACCGAGTGGTGCATGGTTCTACGCGAAGCCGGAGACGGATCCGGAGTCGGGCCAGATTTCAAGCGTCGAGTTTTTCCGCGACGTTCTACGTGTAGATCAGGAGAAAAGTCAAGAAAGTCCAGTGCTGGGCGAGAATCACCTCTTCCTGTCAGTGCGGCCGGACTGGCGGGACAGCACGAGCCTGCTGGGGTATTTCAACCCGCTGACGCAGACATACGAGTGGACCGACTTCCTCCGCTTCATCCTTCGAGCGGTCGATAGTTACCGGGCTCGGGACGGTCTCGCCTGGTTCGTGATCCTAGACGAGATGAACCTGGCGCACGTCGAGTACTACTTTGCCGATCTCCTGAGCGTGATCGAGGCGGGCAGGCAGCCGGGCGGCGAGGACGCCGGGTTCACGCGGGAACCGTTGCGCACGACCTACCCCGACACTCTCGATGACGAGATGCCGCCACGCGAGATCTTCCTGCCCCCGAACCTCTACATCATCGGCACCGTCAACATGGACGAGACGACCCACGCCTTCAGCCCGAAGGTGCTCGATCGGGCGTTCACGATCGAGCTGACGGATGTTTCGTTCGACGACTACCCACCGGCCGCGTCAGCGAATGGCGACGCGGATGTTACGGAGTCCGACAAGCGAGCGTTGCTCGCGGCCTTCACGCGTGATGGGCGGTTCCACGGGGTCGACAAGGACGAGGTTGCGCGAGCGGTCATGGATCACCAAGAGTTTCGCGAGTGGCTCGGCGAGCTGAATCGCCTGCTGGCAAAGGATCGCTTTCACTTCGGGTACCGGACCTTCGACGAGATCGCCCAGTACATCGTCAACAACGACCTCAACGGGATGATGGCGTTCGGGGACGCGTTCGACCAGGCGGTCTTCATGAAGGTGCTGCCGAAGTTCAGCGGATCACGGGCGCGGCTGCGGAGTCCCCTCATCAGCGTGCTGGCGTGGGCGATCGATCCGGCGGAACCGCTGCCAAAGGCGGTCGTCGCTGACCTCGACACCCACCTGGCGGGCACCAGCGAGGCGCTGGCGACACAGGTGCAGGGTGCCACCGTCCCGCGAGTGGCGAGACGGGCGCTGGAGATGTTGGAACGGGTGGAGCTGGACGGCTTCGGCTCATTCGGGTGAACAGGGGAAGGTCGCCGCACCCCCGATTTGGATTCCGCCAATTCACGTCGGGAGATCCCTCGCTCCACTCCGTCAAGAGGACATCACGGCAGGAATGTGGACGCACGAGATCTGCTTGCGAAATCTCGCGGCCCCTTCGCTCACCCCGGATGTGTGGGGGCAGGTTAGAATCGACCGCTATGGACGCCTTCCCGTGTCGCACCTGGTCGATTCGTATGCCCGCCCGCGCGTGGCCGAATGAGCGCTCAGCTTCCTCACCCAGTCATCCGGGGTCCGGGGCGGAAGTCCGGCACTCGGCAACCGCGCTCTCGGGAGGTTTACCCATGCCTGCTGGTGGGCCGTCTTGCGGACTTCAGCCCTCCGCGCAACGAGCGATAAACCGGCGACACACTGAGAAACCGTACGGGTTGTATACGGCGCGTACATCAGCAAAATTCCCTGAACAGCGCGCATTCCCCCCAATGAACAGGAAACCGGATAAAACCGTACCGTCGCCCCCGTTTGCATGCTGCACCATTCCCGGACCCGGTGGGGCCGAGGGCGCGGAGAGCCGTAGGAACGTGCTCGCCCCCTCGGGATGACGCCGATGGCGCGGTTGCAACCGTCCTCCATCAGAACTCGAACTGGGGCGAGGAGGCGGTCAGGATCGCGGTCCTCGGGGTGGCGGTCCAGACGGCGCTCAGTTCCTCCGCGATCGTGGCGACAAGGCGCTCGATGTCCGGGGGCGCGGAATCGTGCATCGCCTCCGCGACGATGAGGACATCCGTTGTTGTATCCCGGATCGCCGAGTGGCCGCTCTGGCGATTAGTCCACCGCCTGGCGTGTGCCTGCCCGGCAGCATCCGCGAAGATCACCTCGCCGGGGTCGGGATGCTCGGTCTCGCCCGAGAACGTGATGTACCGCTCGCTGCCGGAGGCATGGCGAACTTCGACGCCCTCCGAAATCCGGTCGCGGTCGAACGCCGCGATGGGGATCGCGAAGGCCAGCGAGATCGCGTTGCAGAGATCGATCAACGGATGAATCG